>JAYUEB010000578.1:0-3643 GCA_043739525.1 Bdellovibrionales bacterium | reverse complement strand
CTCTGTCAGTTTATCGAGAAACGAACGCGAAAATTCGCCTCCTTGAGGAACTCCGAGACCTTTGATGCTTCCCTTTTTTGCGAGGACATCATTAAAGGCTTGAAACTGTGTTCCGCCTGAAACATCTGTGAGATCACAGAGCTCAAGACCAAATCGCAAATCGGGTTTGTCGTTCCCATAACGATTCATACATTCGTCAAAAGTCATGCGTGGAATAGGCCCGAGTTCGACTCCTCGAAATTCTTTCCAGAGTTTGCGTGCGAGACGCTCGTTTAGGCCCATCACATCGTCTTGATCAACAAAGCTCATCTCGATATCAATTTGACTAAACTCAGGCTGACGATCCGCTCTTAAGTCTTCATCGCGAAAACAACGAGCCATTTGGAAATAACGATCAATCCCGCCAATCATCAAAAGCTGCTTTAAAGTTTGTGGACTTTGAGGAAGCGCGTAGAACTGACCTTGATTCACACGAGAAGGCACTAAATAATCGCGGGCGCCTTCTGGAGTCGATTTGTATAAAATCGGAGTTTCAATTTCATAAAAATTTTCATCGCTTAAAAAGTTTCGGGCCATTCGAACAATATCGTGGCGCTTTTTGAGATGCATATGGAGCCTTTGGCTACGAATATCGAGATAACGATATTTGAGGCGCAAAGTTTCGCTGACGTTTTGATCATTAATTTGAAATGGCGGAGTAACGGCAGCAGATAAAATTTCGCAACGACTTGCCACGACTTCAACTTCGCCAGTAGCAATTTTAGCATTTTTCATTCCGTCAGGTCGAGTACGGACGTGACCACGGACGGCCACGACATACTCAGAACGCAAATCTTTTGATTGGCCCATGGCCGCTTGATTTGGATCGAACACCACTTGTACGATGCCTTCTCGGTCACGCAAGTCGATGAAAACAAGCCCACCATGATCGCGGCGTGAGTCGACCCATCCCATGATGTTGACTTCCTGTCCCGCGTTTTCAGAACGTAGTTTACCGCAGTAAATGCTTCTTTTAAGGTCTTTTACGAATTTTTGATTTGATTCAGTCATCTCAAAAGCTTATCCCAGATCGACTCAATTTGCCAAGTAGGTCCGTAGGATTTTGCGCAGTTGCTTGGCCTCTCATTAAAGTTGCGTGATGAATCGCACCAATGTTAATTTAAGAGCTCTTAATGGAATGCTTAAAAAGGAAGTACAATGCCTAAATTTAAAGTCAATTGCGATTCAAAACACTCAAGCAAAGATACTTTTGGCAAAGTAAAAAATTTTTTAGATAATGACGCCGAAATTAAAAAACTCGATCCGGGAATTAAAATTACTTACAACGAAACGAGCCTCACAGGAACGGCTAAAGGCAGTAAATTTGAAGCCGAGATCAAAGTCTTGGGCAAGGGTGCTGGTTCAGAAGTTGAAATCGAAGTGAGTCTACCTATGCTTTTGACTCCAATTAAAGGCATGGTCCAGTCTTCAATTGAAAAGAAATTAACGACGGCGTTAGCCTAGAACCAAAATTATGTCTCCTGTAAAAAAGAAGTTAAAAAAGGCAGCTGTTCCCAAAAAGCCTGCCGCCCAATCGAAGCTCATTCATCCCGAGATCGTTGATACGATCCCGCATGATGATTTGGATCATCGTAAGATCGATGACTTTGACGAGTCTCTTGATTTAGGTAACGCCGAAGATGCGGAAGATATCCTTATCCAGGCACTTGCCGCTCCCAAGAAGTCGAAAGCTTCGAATGACAAAGCCCTCACCACGCTTGATCCGATCAATGCTTATTTGGCTGAGCTTAAAAAATACCCACTGTTATCAAAAGAAGAAGAGCATGCGCTCGCGATTCGCTATCACGAGCATCACGACTCAAAGGCTGCCGAAAAACTGGTAACCTCAAATCTCAGATTTGTTGTCAAAGTTGCGGCTGAATACTCAAAGTTTGGTGCCAAGCTGATCGACCTGATTCAAGAGGGCAATGTCGGACTCATGCACGCGGTGAGAGACTTTAACCCTTATAAAGGTGTCAGGCTTATCACCTATGCAGTTTGGTGGATTCGCGGTTACATACAAGATTATCTGATGCGCCAATATTCAATGGTTCGAATCGGTACGACAGCTAATCAGCGCAAACTTTTTTATCGTCTTCAAAAAGAAAAAGATCGTCTCGATGCACTTGGAAAAGAACCAAATCTTGCTTTAATCAGCAGTCGCTTAGGAGTGACCGAACAAGAAGTTTTAGACATGACCAATCGTATGTCAGGGCGTGATGTCAGCCTCAATCAACCGGTTGGTGACGACAGCAAAACGAGCTTGCTCGATTTCGAGAAAATCGATGACTTAGGTGCCGACGAGCAAATTGGACGAAGTGAAGAGCTTCAAATTCTCAATGAAAATATTGAGGCCATTCGAGATAAACTCAATCCAAAAGAGACTTTTATTCTTGAAAATCGATTGTTGTCAGATGAGCCGATGACTCTTCAAGAAATCGGCGATCATTACGGAACCACTCGTGAGGCCGTAAGGCAGCTTGAAGCGCGCCTCATGTCTAAGATTAAAGAGGCTTTCACCGAAGCACACGCGAATAAAATTAAATAGCTCGAGATGAATACAACACCCACAAAAGATGAATCTGTCAAAGCGAAATTCTATCTCGCCTTTTTTTTAGCAGCGAGTGCTGCCGCAGCCTGGCTTGTCTATCAACTTTTGACTATTTTTTTTAGTGGTGAGTTACCAGAAGAACCAGATTTTTTAAAAATGGTTCCGGCGGCTCTCATTTGTTTTATGTTGGCCAGATTTTTCTATAACCGATTTCGAAAATCTCTGGAGTTCGCACAGAATCCAGAACTACTTTCCAAAATTTCACAGCTTATCTGGAACTCTATCTTGTTTTTTTTAATCGTATCTTCGGCAAAAGTGAGGATCTTTAAACACAATCTTCATAGCAGCGACCAATGGAAGGTCCCGAACTATACTATACATTATGCCAAAATTATGAATCCAACACTGCTCGAGGCAAATGGCATCTGCAGTTTTGTAGCCTTTAGAGGAGAAGAACTTTTAAACAAGCACTTCGAAGCAACTTCTCTCGGTCGTTGTGCAGGAGAGTTTGAAGCCAAAGTTCAATTCTTTTGCGGTAAGGCGACTAAGCATGACCAAGCTCGAGAATTAGCTTCATCTGTGCAGGCAAACTTTGGTAAAAAACAAAGTTTTGATCTCAAACCCAATAGAAGTATCTCGATAGTCGCGACCGCAAATTGTTTGCGGTCTGACTCAGATTAGTTATTTAAAGCTCCGTCCAAAATCCATTGTGTCATGATTGCAATGTCCTCTGGAGCAATCGGATTATACTTCGACTTCGGCGGCGGAGGTGGCATCAAGCGCTTCGCTCCCGCAGTGATGTGCTTGATCATCGTGCTCTTCGTTGGATCTCCTGGAACCACAATAAAGTCCGAAACGATCTCCGCATAAGACTCAAATGGTGCATCCATCGCCACGCCACTTGCATTATGACAATCCAAACACTTTGGCTTAATAATCAATGTATTGATCGAGTTAAAGGTCGGTAGCAGCCCAGGCGTTGGCGGATCAGGTGTTGGCGCCGGCGTTGGAGTGGGTGACGGCGTTGGAGTCGGAGTTGCAACGGGTGCCGTC
>JAYUEB010000577.1:0-10987 GCA_043739525.1 Bdellovibrionales bacterium | reverse complement strand
TGGATTGTACAATTTAAACTTTCACGAGGAAATCATGAAAACAAGAAATGGATTTTTGTTTCCACTTAATTTATTAAAACAGATCTTGATCGCCGGCGTCTTATTGGTGGGGGTTCAATCTTTGAACGCTAAACCTCTTGAGCCGCTGAATGTTTTTGACTATCTCGCCAGACTCAATGATCTGAGATACACAGCACTTGATCATTCAACTGTTAAGACACTTGCGACTGAAGTCTTTCAAGGCTGCGTGATCGACGACGTTCAGTATACGGTGATGGATCCTTTAACTAATACCAGTCACGAGGTTAAAGTTGCGATCTACCATCCACTTAATACTGGAAAATATCCCGCAACGATTATTGTTCCTACTATTCTTGGTCGAAGTGTCATCGAAAATAGTATTGCCTACCGCTTTTGCATCACCAATATGGTCGGTATCATCGCCGATGTGAATAGCACCTTGGCACCTCAAACTTTGCCTGATTGGGACCTAAGCGATCGCAATAATCGTAAGGCCCTTATTGATTTAAGAACTCTTATCGATTTGCTTGAAACCCATAGCCAAATTGATCCTCAAAGAATCGCGGGCTACGGCTTAAGTCTAGGTGCTTATTCGGTGAGTTTGCTTGCGACCGTTGATCAAAGATTAAAGGCTGTTGCCCTCGTTGCTGGAGCGGGAAATATGCCAGCCATTCTAGCCAATAGCGTTCAGAAATTTCCGGTGCAGTTACGTGAGATGCGTATGAAATCGACGGGTGATCATAGTGTCGCTCATTACGAAGACAATTTAAGAGCGACGATTAAGTACGATCCGATCTATATGGCCAAAAATCAAAATACGAGTAAGTTTTTTATGTTGATGGACTTAGATGACACTTATGTCCCTGCTGAAAATCAGCTCGAATTTTGGAATGCACTTGGTAAGCCTGGGCATCTTGATGTTCATGCAAGCCATGATCAAACAATTTTAGCAGCGGCGACCGTTCATTTTAATGAAATTCTAAATGAGATTGTTTCACGTTTAAATAAGTAGTATGACCCAAAAGCGAGACCCTAATGTCTCGCTTTTCTTATGAGAGCCTTCATCCATGTATCGCGCCAATGATGTAGATATCAGACTATCAAGCGTACGAAATTTATGGATGGATCTCCTTTTACTCGCTATTTTTTTGGTCTTTCTTTATTTCTTCGTCTCTCTTGCCAGGCACTGGATTAGCCCTCTTCAAACAAATGTCGCAATTGATCTCTCTTTAAGTTCTTTGCCGAAATATTCGTTTTACTCCTTGATAAGGGCTTTAATCGCATATGGCTGTTCACTTCTCTTCACTCTGACTTTTGGTTATTTCGCCGCCAAAAATAAGACTGCCGAGAAAATTATTCTTCCACTGCTTGATATCGGCCAAAGTATTCCTGTTGTCGGTTTTTTACCGGGATTAGTCTTAGGGCTTATCAGCCTTTTTCCAAAAAACAATTTAGGCCTAGAACTCGCCTGCATCATTATGATTTTTACAGGCCAAGTTTGGAATATGACTTTTAGTTACTATGCTTCACTCAAAGCGGTGCCAACTCAATTTCATGAGCTTGCAAAAGTTTTAAATCTTCATTGGACTAAAAAACTGATGACGATTGAGCTACCTTATTCATTCACCAATTTGTTGTGGAATAGTTTAATGTCGATGGCGGGGGGCTGGTTCTTTTTAACAATTTGCGAAAGCTTCTCTTTAAGTGATCGCAACTTTGTACTCCCTGGCTTGGGCTCTTACATGAAACTTGCGATTGATAAGCAGGATTCAGTTGCAATGTGGGCCGGCGTCCTTGCGATGATGCTGGTGATTATCTCAATTGATTTTCTCTTCTGGCGTCCGATCCTAGCTTGGAGCCAAAAATTTCGTCTAGAAGATGCGCAAGATCAGACAAAAGATATTCCTTTCGTCATGCTTCTTTTAAAAGATTCAAATTTGGTAAACTGGATTGTCATTCAGTTCAATCAGTTTTCTGACTGGCGAGCTCGGCGCCATGATCAAGCCGAAAGCGCCCCTCCAAAACAGCCTTACTTGGTCGCAGGAGCAAAAACAGCCAGAAGTTTGATGTCACGAGTTTTAAAATTTAAAAAGTATATTCCTGATATCGTGAGTGACCGTCTTCCTCATATCTTGATTTTGATTCTCTTGTTATTTGGAATGATCTACGTGTATGAGCTCGTGCGTCCGCTCACTTTAATTCAGTGGAGGCAAATCGCACTCGGAACTCTCGCGACAACCTTGCGAGTGATTGCTTCGATTGTCTTAGCTTCTCTCTGGGCAATTCCTGTCGGAATTTGGATTGGCTCATCACCAAAACTGACAAAGTTTTTTCAGCCAATCGTGCAAGTTGCGGCATCCTTTCCGGCTCCGATGCTTTACCCACTCGTGATGCTTGTTCTCACGGGCCTTCACATTGGATTTGGTTTTGGCTCGATGTTTCTGATGCTGCTTGGTGTTCAGTGGTATGTTCTGTTTAACGTCTTAGCTGGTGCCAGTACCATTTCTCTTGAGCTCCGAGACACGGTCAACCTCATGGGACTTTCACGCGTTTCAAAATGGAAAAAACTTTATTTGCCTTCGGTTTTTCCAGCGACCGTAACAGGCTGGGTCACATCCGCAGGCGGTGCTTGGAATGCAAGTATCGTTGCGGAATACTTTCAGTACGGTGGCAAAACTCTTTCAACTCTTGGTCTAGGCGCCATGATTTCGAAAGCGACGGACGCCGGAGATTTTGCTATGCTCACAGGCTGTCTGCTTGTGATGTGTACGACAGTGATTGGACTCAATAGAAGTGTTTGGCATCAGCTGTATTATATTGCTGAAAATCGCTTTAAGTATGATAGGTAGTTTGTAATGGATAAAACGGTCCTTGAAGCTAAAAATATTAGTCATAGCTTTGTGCTCGATAGCGGGCAGAAAATTAAAGTCCTAACTGATATTGATCTCAGTCTTTATCGAGGTGAGATCTTAGCTATTTTGGGTCCAAGCGGTAGCGGCAAATCAACTCTCCTTAGAATTCTCTCTGGTCTTCTTGAACAATCGAGCGGCCAAGTTTTAAATGGTGATGTTGAACTTCACGGACCAAATCCTTTAGTCAGCTTGGTTTTTCAATCTTTCGCACTTCTTCCGTGGTTTACGGTTTATGAAAATGTTGAGCTCGGCCTTGAGTCACTGAAGCTGAGTCCTGAAGATACGAAAGAGCGCGTAAAGCGCGCCATTGATATCGTTGGTCTTGAAGGCTTCGAAGAAGCCTATCCTAAAGAACTCTCAGGCGGAATGAAACAACGTGTGGGTATTGCTCGCGCACTTGCCATGCAAAGACCTATTCTCTGCATGGATGAACCCTTTTCTGCACTCGACGTTTTGACTGCTGAAACTCTCAGACGAGAGGTTTTAAATATTTGGCTCTCTGGTCAGTTAGGCGCTAAAACTGTCGTACTTGTCACTCACAATATTATTGAGGCGGCTTCTTTAGGTAAACGCATATTGGTGATGGGCACAAATCCGGGTCACATTCGTGTGATGGTGAAGAATGACTTACCTTACCCTCGTGACGAAAAAACAAATGGCTTTAAAGCCTTAGTCGAAAATCTTCATGATGTTATTACGGAGTTGTTGATTCCAGATACTCCTGAATGGGTTCCTCCTGCGCTTTTGAGTTCTTCTGTTGAGACCTTACCGAATGTTCCGATCAATGAAGTTGTCGGTCTCGTCGAGGTCATTGCACGCCAAGGCGGACGGGCCGATTCGTTCTTGATGGCTAACCATCTTGGAAAAGACTTTTCGCAAGTTCTGTTCTTAGCAAAGGCTGCTGAGATTTTAGATCTCGTGGACACTCCAAAAAATTATATCGTTTTAACAGACCTGGGACGAAAATTTTTAAATGGTGACGTCAATCAACGCAAAAAAATTATTAATGAAGTTTTAAAACGTCTCAAAATTTGCCAAATGCTTGAAGAAGAACTTCGCAAACACGAAGACTACTCACTTCCTTATGACAGCGTGATCACGCTTTTGCATGAATGGCAACCTAATGAAGATGCCAGCAATAGCTTTGAGACACTTATTCAGTGGGCTCGATACGGCGAACTTTTTGGATATAATGCCGATACTCAAAAAGTTTACCTCGATCTCGGACAGGATAATACATGAGTAATTACCTGTGGGAATCCTCTTGGGCTTTTTTACTCATACCGATTGTTGTGGGCTTATTCTTGGTCAATTTGTGGTTTGCAAAAAGTAAATCCACGAGCTTGCAGTTTAGTAACCTTAAGTTGATAAAAAAAATTCCACAGTCTTTGCGCGCTCGGATTTCATGGCTTCCCATGCTAGTCCTGGCCAGTGGTCTTATACTTGTCGTTCTTGCCGCTGCAAGACCGCAACTGAGTGACGAGCGAGTTAAGAGATTTTCAGAAGGCATCGATATCATGCTGACCCTAGATATCTCAGACTCAATGATGATCGAAGACATGGATCCAATGAGCCGTATTGATGCTGCAAAAAAAGTTCTTGTCGACTTTGTGAAAGATCGTCCCAGTGACCGAATTGGCCTTGTCGCATTTAAAGGCGAAGCCTTTTCGCGCGTACCTATGACTCTTGACCACGAGATCTTGATCAAAAATATTAAGGCACTTGATCCCATCAATAGAAATATTCGGGATGGAACCGCAATTGGCTCTGCTCTTGCTTTAAGTGTTGCGCGCATTCGAGATTCAACAGCTCGATCTCGAGTGATAATTCTCGCAACCGATGGCGAAAACAATATGGGGATGATCGACCCCGAGAGTGCTCTTGAAATCGCAAAAGGTTTTGGACTTAGAGTTTATACAATTGGCCTTGGTAAAGATGGCGAATCCATGCTCCCGATCTATGGCCAAGATGCCTTTGGCAGAGCCGTGAAACGCTACCAGCCCATTCATAGTTCAGTGAATGATACACTTCTTAAAAAAATGGCAAGCGATACGGGTGGCGAATACTACAAAGCGGACTCAGGCAGTAAACTTAAAAAAGTTTTCGAAAATATTGATAAGCTTGAGAAATCAAAAGTCGAAACTCAGACTTATGTGAAGTACGAAGAACATTACCAAAAGTTTTTAAAAATAGGTATTTCACTTATTTTCTTCTCGATGTTCTTAAGTCATACCGTATTAAGAAAAGGCCCCTAAACTATTTCTTGTGACGCCTCGAAGAGCGTCTTACAAGGGTCGCTTCGGATTGGGTCTTAATTTTATTATAAATGAGTTTATGAACCTCAGGGTGCTCAAGACTCAAAGCTTTACGGTACTCAGCTAAATTAAAGACTTCAGGTGCAGCAATAGCCCCGCCTTTTGAATTCACAAGTTGACCAGTGGCGAGACCTTGCCCGGTTTCCAATTTTGATCTATCGGCTGCAACGATGATTTTGCCCTCTAGGACATGCATTATAGTTTCGCCTGACTCAGAGGTGTTCATGGTAAATTCGGTTCCACGAACGCCAGCTACTGCCGTGCGAGTTTCAATAATAAAATGTGGAGATTCGCCATCTTGATGATGAACTCTTGCATGGACAAATCCCATTTTGAAAACCGAAACATTAATTGGTTTTTTAGTCTTGGGGTCCTCTTCATTTTTTTTAATTTCAATCTCTGAATTTTTACCAAGCGTAATCATCGATCCGTCTGGGTATACGATACGCGCACCCGACTCACGTGTTTGAACTCGATTTCCTACATCGAGAACTTGGCCCGGCTTTACGTTGTTTGAAATTTGTGTTCCTAAAATGGCAACATTCGATGGATTCGACATGCTTTCGATGTAAATAGCAGGCTCGTCTGCATTTGCTTGGACAGAACTCATACTCAATGCACAGATGATAAGAAGATTTGGTAAAGAAAGCGTTTCCAAGGTGTAACCCCCCGTTCAAGTATTACATCTTGGCACTCAATTGAGCGAAACTCATCAAGTTTTACTTCTTTGACCTAGCCTTTTGTTTAGGCAGAACTTTTAAGGTCAAGCACTCACCTTCATTTTGAGGGTACTGACTTTGAATCTGATCTTCGAGCTGACGGCAACGCGAGTTGAAAGTGCAACTAAAATTGACATGAAAATGGGTTGGATGCCCGTCTTCAACTTTCAATTTTTGCATTGCCATTCGCGAATTATAGTCCGTATCGCCTCGTGCATTTGCAATCTCACAAACCGCTACTTTATCTTTGCGGTCGAGAAGTATGACATTTACTAAAGGCGATGCCCCTATTCGTTGAAAGAGCATCCATTTTTGTTCGGCCGTTATTTCCTGACCTTTGCCACCTGGAGCTCCGTACTCAATATCCACATCAAGACCGATTTGATGCCAAGTATGTGGCGGCAATACGCCACCTTTTTGTAAAGAGAGATCGTTGAATCGAATGGGGCGATTGATGATTCCGTAACTAAACTTTGCGAACTCTTTTAAAAAGTCGACGACATAAAAAGCACCAAATGTTTTTCTATAATTACGATTTTTTAAATTTTTCGTATCGCTATCAATTACAAAAGTAGGTGGCTCACCTGCTTCTGGCTCACTTAATTCCGTACCATTTACTAAATATCCATTTGGATATTTTAAAACAAATACTTGCTGTGGCCCATGAATCGGAATCGGCACATTCAGCGGAAATTCTTTTGCCGCGATTGCCGGATCAATAGGATCTGGAATCGAAGTTTTAATCACTTCGACGGGCTTTACCACTGGTGCTTCAGCCTTAACATCTGTCTTAACAGGAGCATCAGGTTTCGCTGGGACATCCACCTTTGGCGGGACAACTTTCGGTGGCATTTTAGGTTTTGTCTCGACCTTTGGAATCGACTTAGGAATCAATTTAGTTTTTTTGTCTGATTTTGGATCGGCCACAGGTGCGGGAGCAGCAGCGTCGGCTAGTGGAGCAACCGCTGCTGAATTATCACTTCCATTAATCACATCTAATTGATCAGGACTTGCTTCACTCTTATCTAAATCGAAAATCAAATTTACCTGGCTTGTTTTATTCAGAGCCACGTATGGCGATGGCACCAGAGTCAGATCTGAGCCCTCTTGCTCGGCATTGTCAGCGTTGATTTCAAGATCAGCTGGAGGGGGAGCCTCTACAACCGGCACAGGATCAGCGATTGCTGGCGCAATAGCAGTTTCTTTTTTATCTGGCTTTGCAACTTGTTTGGGATTTGAGTCAGGCGTTTGAGTCGCATGTTGAGTAGAAGTATCAGCCGTCACCTCTGGTTTTTTAGCAACTACATCTGGAGCAGAAGGAGCTCCCTGAACGGATAAACACTGATCCGACTTCGCGCAATCTTCAACCTGCTCTTCAAATCGTTCATTATCAAAACCCTGGATTCGCACATACAGATCGATAAAGAAAGAACCACAGGTCGGAATTATTTTCTTATCAGAATTCGCATCCGAAAAACCACTTAAGTCATTGCAAAACACAGCTGCCGCAAATTTCGGGTCAGAAGAATCTGCATTTTTATTTGTCGTTTTTAAAAGTCCGCGGCCTTTTGCAATTTCACCGGTAACGTCAAAAGGATAAGCCTTTAAATTTCGAAAACCCTCAAAATCCGCTGTTCCTTTAAAACTCATAATCTTTTTAGATTGATCGTAAGTCGCAGAAGCAGATTTAATACAAAAACTATGTAGTAAAAGGGTTTTTGATCCGTCTTCGTTTTTAATGATTTTCACGCCTTTTTTAGCATTACAATCACTCTCAAATGTTGAGCGAACAGGAACAGCAACGAAACTAGCCGAGTCATCAGATTTACTATCTTGAGGCTCACCTTTATCAGAAGTCGTAAGCGACCCTGGCTTAGGGGCTCCCACAGTTGTTTGATTCATTGGATGACCACATGAGATCAAGACAAATCCAAAAACGATAACAAGAGATCCGAGGGCTTTTTTTAGATACATTCAAGCTTCCCATTAGGGTTGGGTGGACATGAGATCATATCTTTAGGTTTCAATAAGCATGCTGAGTTTAGATAATTGAAAACTTTACCCATCTTGAATATAGGGCATTACCCAATGAAAAATGCATACTTAGCTGAAGTGACTTAGCCTGAAAAGGCGGAATGAGGACAAGAATTGTCACTTAAAAATGACGCTCCGTGACCCGCGCCGGCGCGGAAATTTTTAGATTGAGCGACAGCGAAGAGGCAACTCCTCATCCTCTTTGCGATGAAGATCTTCTCTCCCAACCACATAAACTCTGAGTGCATTGGTTTTTCCGCCCTCCATAACTGGAACGCCGAGAGTTAAAATCACCCGATCACCTGTCTTAACAAGTCCGTATTCGAGTAGCATTTTTTCTATCTGCTTCATCGCCTCATCAGACGATTTGTATGGCTTGATTTCAAAAGTTTGAATTCCCCAAACAAGTTCGAGTCGATTCAAAGTCGGCAAAATATGAGTGACCGCAATGATGCGGGCTTTAGGTCTAAAGCTTGAAATAATTTGAGCGGTTTTACCAGTTGTTGTGAGGCACACAATGGCACTTGCGCCCAATTTCAAAGCTGATAAACAACTACTCGCACCAATCGCTTCAGCTACATCAAAATACTCAGCACCCATACTCATATTATAAAAATAGGTTCCAGTTCGTTCGACTTCTAAAATAATTTCTTGCATGGTTCGAACACACTGAAAAGGATATCTTCCGCTCGCACTTTCAGCCGAAAGCATAAGCGCATCAGAGCCATCTAAAACCGCATTGGCGATATCTGTAATCTCTGCTCTGGTGGGTCTTGGATTTTCAACCATGCTATCAAGCATCTGAGTCGCCGTGATCACTGGCTTACCCATTTGATTGGCAAGATGAACAATTCTCTTTTGAATGCCTGGCAACAGACTTTGTCCTACTTCAACAGCAAGATCTCCGCGAGCGACCATTACAGAGTCACTGAGTCTGATGATATCTTCTAAGTTTTCAATCGCCTCTAGCATCTCAATTTTTGCAATAATGCGAGTACCAGGTGCTTTTTTCATGATGATCTCTCGAAGCATCTCGATATCTTCACCACGTCTCACAAAACTGAGTGCGACGTAATCAACATTATTCTTAAGTCCAAAATCGAGATCGATAAGATCCTTTTCGGTCATACATTGAACAGGTAAAAATGCGCCAGGAATATTCATTCCTTTACGGTCTTTTAAAATTCCGCCAAAAATGACTGTGCAGGAGACTTCCGTGCCATCGACTTTATCAACTCGTAGTTCAAGTAGGCCGTCATCTAATAAAATTTTTGTACCAGGCTTACAAGCTTGAGGAAGCTCTTTAAAGTCAGATGGGATCAGTTTAGCTTCACCAAGAATACTTTTCGTTGTGATAACAACTTGTTCGCCTTCTGTAATTTCAATCGCGCCAGTCGTAAAACGACCAACCCGAATTTTAGGGCCTTGCAAATCTTGAAGAATCGTTAGCGGAGCTTTAAGCTCTTCCGACAAGGATCTCAGATTTTCAATGACCTTGAGATGATCTTCGTGATTTCCGTGAGAAAAATTGAGCCTTGCCACATTCATACCGGCAATGATTAATTTTTTGAGATTCTCTCTCGAGCTAGTTGCGGGACCAATAGTTGCTACAATTTTTGTGCGTCGATCTGCTAACATCATCAGGCTGCTCGTATCTTATGTGAGTCTTCTTTGGTCTAAATTGTATCTCAATTACGCTTTTGTACTCGGAGTCCCTTTAAGTCGAGACAAATCCGCTAAAGTTGCTTCGTGTCTGCGATTAATCTCTTCAATGTTTTTCTTGTGAGACTCTTCAACCTTAGACAAACGATAATCAAGCTGCGACTTTTGTTTGTCAATTTCTTCTTGGTCAAATTTATTTTGAGCTTTCAAACGACGATCATTCTCAGCTTTGACATCTTTCATATCTTTTAAGTGCTGATCATTCATTTTGGTCAATTCTGCCTCGTATCGCGTAGAGACTTCGGCAAGTTTTTCCTGAAAGCTGCGGTCATTCGCCTGAGCCTGTTTATTAAAGGCTAAAAAGAGTCGATCTTGGTCTTCTTTGTTCTTAATACGAACAGCATCGAGTCTTCGATCAAAGTTTTCTTGCATGACTCGATGAGAATTCTCAAAATAGTCTTTTAATCTTTGCTGCTCAGTCTCATTACTATTTTTGATCTTGCCAATACGGGCCGTGTTTTGAACTGACGCTTTAGCCGCTTCTGACTCATACAGCGCATCCTTACCCGAAATGGCCTCTTGTGCTCGCGCCTTATCTAACCCCATTGTCTCTCTGTAGTAACGATTAGTTGTATAAAGAAGATCACTATTCTTTTTGTTGAGCTGATCAAACTGTTTATGGGTTTTGTCATTCACATTATCAACAAACTCTTCGCGACCTCTTTCAGAAACGGCCAATTTTTTCTCGTAGTCGTCAACGATATGCCCCAACTCGATTTTCTTTTGGCGATCTGCCATAAAGAGTTCACGATTTGATTCACCTTTTAGTTTTTGATTTTCTGACTGTAGGCTCTTCACTTGATTATCGATACGATCTGAAATACGACCATCAATGCCATCACGAGCATTTTCAAATTGAGTTTCTCTGAGATCGAGAGCTTTTTTGTATTTGTCTTGGTCTTTTCGAACAGCATCATCAAATTGCTGTTTTACAACTACGTCAGATGCGGCGCGATCTTGTCTTTCGACACCGATATCCGTCTCAAAATTTTTGATAAGACGATTACGCTCCATCTCTTTTTGTCTTCCGATAGACTTAATCTGGCCGTCTTTACTATTTCTCATTATTTCGTACTGATCTCGGTCGGCTTCGGCTTTTTTCTCGCGATCATCATTGACGAGTTTTAAATCCTTTTCATATTGTTCCGTGTAACGTCTTTTAATCGACTCGCTGGCATCATGCATTTTTTCTTTATCTTGGTTTCCGGCTTGGCTGAGTTTTTCGTCTTTTTCTTTCAAGTCTGCTTCGTAGTTTTTAACGAGC
>JAYUEB010000576.1:0-10996 GCA_043739525.1 Bdellovibrionales bacterium | reverse complement strand
AAATTCCAACAGAGAATTTTTCTTGGCAAGTGTTTAAATAGCTTAGGAATTCAAAAATTATTTGCGGAAAATTTCAAGGCTGCGTTATCAAAATCCCTCGGATTTGAAGCTACGCTTTAAATTTTAGCTACGACAAATCACCCGCCCACGGCGGGGATCAAATCGCCAACCGGAAGGTCAGACTAAAAATCTGGCCTTTTGTTCGTTTTGGCCACCGGTGGCGATTTTCAACATTTGCCATTCTTCCATAAATGGAAACTCTGTAACTACCTGACAACAGCCGAATTCAGAAAAAAAGTTTCCATTTATGGAAGAAATCGCTGTTTTTGCCATTTATGGAAACTGCCTAAAAAAATCAAAAAACCCTATTTCAATTAACAACTTAATCACCTTGGCACTCGATGGTGGTGTTCTCGCATTAGTGATCCCGCAAGAAGACGGTCGCGAAATCAATCGCTGGCCAAAACTTAAAGGAGTTAGAAAATGCGAAAAAAATTAATCAGGCCGTGGCTTACGGTATCGGGGGTTGAACGATCAACTTCAGAGCTTAGAGAAATTTCAAAATCTTGGGACGAGCAAACCTGGGGCGAATATTTAGATTGGTTCGAAACAGGAAGAAAAGACAAAATTGTTTCGCCTCATTTATATGACGCCATTGCCGATTCAATCGAAAAAAATATTTTTGAAGAACTTGATCAAAAAAACTGTCCTGAACTTCGGAGCTATTGTGACCGACTTCTAGCTGAATTACCGGGGCATCAAGAATTTATTTTGCGCTCGATTTTCTTCGACGGAAAGACTCAAAGTCAGATTGCTTTTGAACTTAACCGCACAAAGGCCTGCATCAGCCAAAACAAATTTAAGGCTCTAGCAAGGCTTAAACGGGAACACGACGGGGAAATACTTTCCGCCCGCCGTATTATGAGGGGCACAGATGTTTTTATTCCCGAAACTCAAAACACAATTTGGGATAAAAAACTGTTTAGCGCGGCCCGCGATCAACGATCTTACGGCGTTTCTGATCACAACAAGGAGCTATTAGGCCATAAGAGCTTTGAACTTCGAGAAGTCTTCAGAGAATTAAGTGAAAGATCCCGCCAAATTATTTATTTAAAATTCTGGTGTTGTCTTAATAATTCACAAATCGCTCGGAAATGTTCACTGGGATTGAACACCGTGGAAACGATAATTGATGCCACTGTTTTCAAAATCAAATCAAAAACCATAGAAAATTTAGCCACAGACCAAAATGCTGCTTAGGCACGTTTTTACCTAACGGGGGATAAAATGTTTTTAAATCAAGAGTTACTGAATTCGTGTGAAGAATTATTCGATCAAATCACAAACGACGAGGAAAGTGAAGATTTAGATGAAGCCATCGATGGCCTTCGCTCATTCTTAGAAAAAGACGTCGATGGATTTACGCAATTTACTGACGACAGGCTTGCGTACTTTACGCAGTCACGCCTTGAAGAAATCTGGAAGCTTATTTCAAAAAATGAAAAAGAAATGAATCCCGATCTTTTTGAGATGTACCAAGAAATTTTAGAAGTCACCGAGGACGCCTCTGGCTATGAGGCTGAAGTCAGCAAGGACGAAGAATGAAGACATTTATTCGCAGCCTTTTTGAAAAACACAAAGCATTTCTAAAAAAACTGACAACGCTCTCGCAAGGAGACCTTTCTTATGAAGAATTTGAAAAAATTGAATCCAAAAAATATCCGCATCGATCAGAAGCAAGTTATGAAGGTTTTAAGTCTCATCATCATTATCATTGCACCCATGATTGCCTGCGCAAGCGTTGAGAGTTCGCTCGCTGCTGTCCAAGACAAACTTGTCGGCACCTTGCTCCCTCTGGCCGCCATGTGCGGGTTGGCTTTCGCAGGATTAAGCTTCGTCGCGGGCCAGCCTAATGCCCGGATGCACTTGGTCTACGCGATCATCGGCGCCGCCGTTGGGTTTGGCGCAGAAAGTATCATTTCACTGATCCGAAGCCTAGTGCATTAAAGAAAGGACAAAAATAAATGGGACTTAAAACTTCAACTGTTTATCGGTGCTTGGATAAAAAAACCTATGTCTTTGGTTTTGAAGTCGTTGATCTGTTTTTGGTGTTCACCGTTCTTGCACTGCTGAATTTTATCTTGGGTCATGTGCCTTATAAATTTTTATTCACCTGGGGACCGACACTAAGTCTTGCAACGTTTATAAAAATCATAAAACGCGGAAAGCAAGATAATTATTTGCTGCACCTGATTCGGGGATATTTTCAGCCAAAAATATTATCGGCCTTCGCCTTGGCATCGAAGCGATCAAAATTTATTAAACCTAAAGGACGTCAAATATGAATTCAAAACTTGTGGACCAGCTTCAAGTATGGGGCTTTGAAGAAGGAAAACTTATTTTCAAAGATCTATCCCTGGGGTCAGTCCTGGAACTGACGGCAAAAGACATTTCATGCAGTACGGATGAATATCTGAACTCGTTACAAAATGTGACTTGTGATTTCTTAAATGGTCTTCCGGAAAAATTGTCGATTCAGTTTGTTCAGATGACGACTGGTGGTTCAAGCAAGATGACTGATGATCACGCGGTACTTTTAAAAGATTCAGCCAGCGATCTTTCAAAGTCACTTTTAGTTGAGCGGGTTCAAAAGCTTTCAGAGTTAAGCTTGAAAAATGAGATCATTGATCAAAAGCTATTTGTCGTTATCCGTCGAAGCTTTGTGAACAAGGTAAAGACTGAGAAAAAAAGATTTAAGATCTTCAAAAGAGAGGATAATTCAGAAGAATATTTCGCCCACTCGATTCTAGAGCCTGAGCTAAAGCTTTTTAATCAGATGGAAATGAATATTCAAAAGGGCTTTGAGACTTTAGGAATCAAGACCAGAACATTAAGTGAAGCTGAAACGTATTCGCTGCTGTATGACCAGTGGAATCCCGACAGACTTATACCTGAGAATTCCTTTAACTCGGAAGATTTTCGCGATGGCCTGCTGCTCAATGATTTTGTCATCACGCCGCGCGGATTTATGCTCGGTCAAACGCATCACAGAGTTTTATCGTTAAAAATCATGCCTGAAAAAACTTTTGCGTCGATGGCCGAAAAGCTGCGTGAATTGCCGTTCGGGTCTAATCTTTATTTAACAATCCAAGTGCTGGATCAAGCCAATGAAGACTTGGCCTTAAAAACCCAGCGCCGGATCGCGTATTCGATGTATTCCGGCCAGAAAGGGGTCCAGGACTTAGAAAGTGCTGCCAAACTTCAAGACATCGAAGCGGTTCTTTCAAAACGTGTCAGCGGTGAGACGAAAATTTTTTCAGTCGCTTTAAATGTGATTCTCAAAAATGACGACGAGCACGTTTTAGATTCGCAAGTCGCCGAAGTGCTGGCCAAATTTCGAGAACTTTCCGGCTCAGAGGGAATGCTCGAATCCTTAGCGGCAAGTCCAATTTTTCTTGATCTTGCTTTACCTAATGCTAAGTGCAGCGACCGCACTCGCCGAATGAATACGGAGGTCTTAGCCGATTTCTTGCCGATTTTTGGAGACTGGAAGGGGCATCAAATCCCACGAGTGCTTTTGCGTAACAGATCAGGCGGGCTTATAGGTTTTGATCCGTTTTCACCAACTTTGACAAATTTTAATCAGGTGATCAGCGGTGGAAGTGGTGCCGGAAAAAGTTTTTCGACAAATGTCTTAATTACGCATTTGATGAAAGAAGATCCAAAGGTTTTTATTTTAGATATTGGAGGCTCCTATAAGAAGACGACTGAGAATTTCGGTGGCCAGTACATTCCAATCGGTGCAGACTCGAAAATTTCGATCAATCCGTTTGATCTGAGTGATCAGTCGATTGAAGCCATTGATCAGAAAATTAAATTTCTAACTTCACTCGTGGAGCTGATGACCAAAGAGGATGACGAAAAAGGCATTCGAAAACTTGAACGCTCCGAAATCGAGACGATCATTAAAACAATTTTGCGAGATAAGAAAGACGCACGTCTTTCAGATTTAAAAAATATTTTATTCAAGCACGAAGAACCAAGTCTTAAGAAAATGGGAAAAATTTTAGAGCCTTGGTGCGGGGATTCGCCTTACGGTAAATTCATTGATCAGAGATCGAATTTAACTCTGAGCCAGAAAATCGTGTGCTTTGATTTAAAAGGACTCGAGTCACAACCCGATCTTCAGGCCGTGTGTTTGTTTCTGATTACGGACTTGATTTGGCGTGAAGTTCAAAAGGACCGCATCAACGCGAAGTTTGTGGTGTTTGACGAATGTTGGCAGTTGTTAGAGAGCGATGCGGGTGCCAGATTTTTAGAGAGCGTTTTTAGAACCTTTCGAAAGTATAAGGCCAGCGCCATTGCGATTTCTCAAGCAATGGAGGATTTTTCGAACTCTAAGGTTTCAAGTGCAATTTTACCGAACTCGTCTATTAAATGGATTTTAAAACAGACTGGCGGAAATTTAGGCTCGTTGCAAAAAATCTTGAATCTAAATTCCAGGGAATTAAAACTTGTTGAGAGCGTAACTTCGAAAAAAGGTTTTTATTCGGAAGCGTTTCTTATTGCTGGTGACGACAAGCAGGTTGTAAAAATCGAAAGTACACCTCTAGAATACTGGCTTTCGACAACTGACCCTGTGGATATTAAGGCTCTTGATGACGTTCGAAAAGAATACTCAAGCAATTTAGACTTATTCCGAGCGATGGCGAAGAAATATCCCAATGGCGCATTCTAGAATTTTTTCTTCAACGCCAATTTAAAAACGAAAATGAGGTAAAATGAGAAAAAATATTATGACCGTTTTTACGATCTTCGGCCTTGTATTTTCCTATTCGCAGCCAGGCCGCTGCGATTTTTGGGGTGCAGATATTCCGATTCTCTTGGATATTCTTGCGCAATCGGTGCAGCAGCTCATTCAGCTTAAAGCGATGTTGCAAAATAGCGGCGATACGCTTGACTTGTTACGAGACGTCAATCGGGGTATCAACGACTCACTTTCTCTCGCGCAAACTCTTGGCCTTCGCATTGATCCAGGAATTTACCGCGATCTTCGAACCGTTGATCAAGCGGCCCAAAGTTTAGAAAGTATTTATGGAACAGCTACGGATTCAAAACTTGCAAATGTCCAGCGAAATACAGATCAAACCGTCGCCGAAGCGATTTCATTTAATAATGATCTGAATGACTACGCCTTCAGACTTGATCAAATTGGCGAGCAGATCAAGCAATATTCACATTCGGTATCGCCCGGCGGAGCTGCGAAACTGACTGCTGAGAGTCTTGGCGTAATGATTCATGTTCTAAACCAGCAAATGCGCACACAGGGACAAGGGCTCAAACTTCAAGCACAAGCCATGGCTATTGCGAATAAAAAAGAAAAAGACCAAACGGATCAATACTTGCGCGAAGGACAAGGTTTAAAAATGAAGATGGTGAATCTTAACCCTGAATTTAAAGTGATGAGGTTTTAAAAGTATGGATGTAAATTGGTTATCTGATCAGGCAAAGCTCATTCACGAAATCTTTTCGTCATTTTTCTATTCAATTGTTTTACTGATGGTCACTTTAGGCGTTGTGATTAATTTCTTCAAAATGCCATTGGGCCAGGTTCCGGAATTTTTTCAACTTGTGGGCCGCGCGATCATTGCAGCGTTTATTTTGGCGGCGTTTCCGGAGATTATGAATTTCCTAGCCGACATTACAGATTCACTCGCGAAAGAAATTGGTCAAATTAATAATTTTTCGCTGGTGGTGCATAAGCTCGGAGAGAAAATCGGAACTATGACCTGGTCCTGGGTGAGCGTGAAAGATTCGATCCTGCTTTTGATCAGCTATCTGACATTTTTTCTTCTCTATGTTTCGGTTTATGTTGTCGATAGTATGTACTTATTAGTTTGGACGCTGATCTTTATTTTCTCGCCGCTTTTGATTGCTGCATTTACGCTTCCTTCGACGGCGACTGCGACGAAAGGACTTTTTCAAAGTCTAATTGAAGTGTGCTTGTGGAAAATTTGTTGGAGCGTGCTCGCGGCACTTCTTTGGAGTTTTGCTCTGTCTGAAATCAATAAACCCGAATACGACGTGGATTTTTTAACCGCTATCATTTTGAATTTGATGTTGGCATTTTCGGTGCTTCTCACTCCGAAGATCGTAAGTGGCCTTCTTAAAGGTGGTCTTGCCGGACAAGGAAGTTTTATGGGAGGTGCCGTGTTAGCTACTGCGGCCCTAACCCCAACAGGTATCTTGAGCAAAGTAAAATCCGGCGGATCAATGGTAGCCTCAGGTCTTAAAAGTAGCGTCGGCGGTAGTGACGATATCGAACGAAAAGATCCGAAATAAATAATTTCTAAAAAACATTTTTACAACAGAGGTTTTCTTATGAAAATTTCATTAAGCATTGATTCTCTAATAAAAGAAAATAAATTTCTAAAATTCATCACGAAACTGCTGTTCGGTATAGTTTTCATTCTACTTATGCAGGTGATTTTTCTCTATAACCGTGATCCGATTTTGATTCAAAGCTCAACGCGTGGGCTTGAGATAGTAGAACCTATGAACGTGTCTCGAAAAAATCTGGATTTGAAGGTGGCAGCTCAGAATATGTTAAAGGCCCGTTTCAACACAGAAACACTTTCGTCGGATGTGTTTTTGTCGGATAAACAAAAACTACTTCGCGAGAGCGAGCAGCGAGAAATGAAAAGTCGTAACATGACTCAGGCGATTGTTATTCGAAACATTGAGATGTCAAAAGATCAGGCCACGGTTGATTTAGACCGCGTGATCGCCGTAGGCGATCTTAGAACCGCGATTCGGGCAAAGATTAAAATCGCCTTTGAAGAGTCAGAACCGAATGAGCTTAATCCTTACGGCTTGGTTTTAGCTCTTGCCGAAGTGCAAACTAACGAGGTGAAGAAATGAGATTTTTAATTATTTTCATAATCACGGCCTTAAGCCTGATTTTTGCCGATTTTGCAAAAGCTAAAAAATTATCGGAGGTCGAACAGGGACGGTCTATCACCTGTGACGATAAAAAACCAAAGCTTGTTCGCGTAGCCCTGGGCCGAGTTACGGTCTTAAACTTTCCGTTTAAACCTAAAGATGTAGTTCCCGGAAATCAGGCCTTTGATTTTAAGCAGATTAAAAATGATCTGATCATTGTGGCGACAAATGGCTCCGGAAAAACAAATGCCGTGGTCTACCTAGAAGACCGCCGATGTTCATTTAATTTAGTCACCGTGAAATCCGACGGTGACGATATTCTCACCGTCAAAGACCCGAAGGATTCACAGTATGAAATGAGGTTCTAATGGCTGATGAAAATAAAACCGTCGAAGTTAAAGCCGACACCGGCACCGCGTCTATCGGCGTAAGTTCTTATTTTGACAGTAAGGGAAATTTTGATAAGCGGCATTTTAAAGTAACAACCTTTGTGACAATGGCTTTAATTCTCTCAGTTTTTGTGACTGGGTTATTTAATAAGCGAAAAATCACGGGTCAAAACTCAAAAGAACTTCCGGCTCCGAATTTTAGTCGCGAGGTTCCAATCACTCCGCCGCAGATTTTAAATAATCTAAACTCTGTCAATGTCATCGGGCGCAGAACGGTAGGATCAGTGCGAGATAAAATCAAAGTCCTAAGTCTTCGTGGTCTTTCTGAAATACCGATTGGCTCCGAAGCTAAAGCAGTTTTAGTCAGCGGCGGAACTGACGGAATGATCAAAGCAAAACTTATACAAGCCCTCGTTGTCGACGGTGAACCGATTGTGCCGGAAAATTCGATTTTATTTGGCAAAGGAAAATCTGGGGATGAACGGCTCTATGTTGAATTCACCAAAGTTATTTTCCCCACGGGTGAAAGCTATTCGATCTTAGCTCAAGCCTTTGATCAATCTGACAAGATCCAAGGACTCAAAGGGTCGGTTGTAGTCTCACGCTCAAAAAAAATGGGCATGGCTATGGGACTTGGGCTTATGGGCGGTATGGCTGATGGACTTCGCGACACAAGCGGATCAAGTTTTTTCATTGCACAAAAACCCAGCGTGAAAGACGCCGCTCTCGGCGGTGCTTCGAAAGCGGCCCTTGATCAAAGCGCTGCTTATTTAGAAGAAATGAAAAAGTCGCCAAACATCATCGAAGTAAAATCTGGCTCTGAGTTTCTCATCATCATTGATGAGCCTAAAAAGAAGGACAACATATATGATAAGTAATTCTAGCGATAAAAATAAATTTCCTTTCGTTGATAAAGTTATCAAGGCCTTCCAGTTCTTATGGACCGCACTTTTAGAAATTTATCGCGGCATTGAAACCGAGACTTTCCCTCTCTGGAAATACTGCGGAGCTGGAATTTTATTTTCATACTATCTGCTGTTTGATTTAGATGTCTGGCTTGCGCATTTGCTGGGGAGCGATTTCTACATTGAGTCGAGCAAAGCAAAACTCTGTCTTACTCTATTTGCAGCCTCAAGCGGTTTGATTTTTTATGGCTGCGACCGTGCGCTTGAACGAATGAAGTTGGTCGAACGACTAAAAAAAGCGTTCGATTACTGCGATTTAAAATCCGGCGGGCTCTATCCATCGTTCATTAGCGATGTGCCGATTGACGAGTTTGTTCGACAAATGAAGTTCTTTGTGCCAGGCATTCCACTGCAGAGATTTAAAGAAAAAAAGCTAGAGCTTGAAGCGCATTTCAACGTGACCATTGTTAAATTCTTCGAAGATGAAAACGACAAAACCCGAATCAACTTGATTTATTCGATGCGGGATCTGCCGGCAAGCCTTGTTCTGGATAACCCGCAGGATTATGTAGATTGCGACATTCCAATAGGGAAAGGCTACGCTTCGCAAATCAAAATTAATTTAAAAGACATGGGCCATATGTTGGTCGCTGGTCAGACCGGCGGCGGGAAATCAAACTTTCTTAAGACCGTGACGTCCATTCTCTGCCTGAACAACCAGGATGCGGATGTTCACTTTCTGGACTTCAAAGAAGGCGTTGAGATGATGGCTCTAAAGAATAAACTCGGCAGTAGCCAAAAGAATTTCCACACCCATGACGGTGCGGAAAAAGCCATCGAGTATCTGGCAGGGCTTACGGAGCTTTTAACTGAAAGACTAAATCAAATTAAAAACTCTGGTGCGATTAATTTCGACGAGTATCTAAAAAAAGCCGTGGCGGTTCAGCCAAGTGTTGAGACTCTTTCTAAAAGCGAAGCGCAGAACAAGAAAGAAAAACTAAGCCGTCTTTTTATCGTCGTCGATGAAATTGCTCAAGTGTATGTGAAAGATAATTCTTCGACTAAGGAACTTAAGAACAAAGCCCGCGAAGCTCTTAACAAGATTGCGCGCCAAGGCCGTGCGGCAGGTGTGCATTTGATCGTTGCCACGCAAAAGCCCGATGCCCAGAGTTTTGATCAAACCGTTAAAGCTAATATGCCGGCTGTTCTTTGCTTCCCGATGCCAAGTCAGGTCGCCAGCGTCTCAGTCCTTGGGACAAAACGTGCCTACGATTTAAATCCCGAAATCAAGGGCCGAGCGATTTACAAATTTGGTCCAGCATTGCACGAGGTACAAACATATTATTTCCAATAAAGGTGATTGAAAATGAAAACTGAAAATCAAAATTCAACTGGCGTAAGTCGAAGTACCAAGGCAAAATCAAGAAAAATCGGCCGCTCGGAGTACCTCACCCATCGCGACGGCAAAGTTCTGAATTATCTTTGGCGCTGGAAAATTGCTTCAACCGCATCAATTCACGATGCTATTAACAAGATCTCCTCGAAATATTCGACCTATAAAATTTTGGATAAGCTTGAGCGCTCGGGATTTGTCGGAAGCTATTTTGACTACGAAGAACGCTTCTATGTCTGGCAGTTAACCAGCAAAGGTTTTTCAGTGATCCGAAAAAAATTCGACGAACTCGCCGAAGAAGGATTCCTTTCTGAAAACCCGAACCACGACCGACTTGTACAGGCGTTTCATTTAGGCGAATGGATGACTTATCATAGTCCGAATGTTATATTTTGGACCGAGCAGGAAATGCGGCGCTTCGATGTGGCCGATTATCCTGAGTGGGTGCCAAAATCTAAAGAGCATCGGCCCGATGGGTACACAAGAATAGTCGGAGCAAAAAAGGCTTATACCTTGGCTTTTGAAGTTGAGCTTTCAACGAAGCGCATTTCAAAGTATGAAACGACCATGCAGTTTTACAAACACGCAAGGCAAATTGATCGCGTCTACTGGTTGGTGGATCATAACTACACCCGTGAGCAAATTTTAAAGGCAAAGACTTGCGTGAATGATGAGTCCTTCAACTACCATGTATTCATTGATCTTGAAGACTTTAAGAAAAACGGCTGGGATGCTGTGATTACCAATGAGCGGTCAGAAAAGGTTCACACTATCCGTGAGAACATGCAGGAAATTTGCGGGGATTTTTATAGGGATCTCATGGAGACCTACAGGGGAAACTCAACGATTCATGTCCATTTGAATAACTTGAAAGTCATTGGCAAAACAAAGACTTAGAGCGCCTTCGCTGCGGGGACGTGTTCGTGACTGACCACCCCTGCGGCTCTATTTCGTGCCTTAGTCCATTATCAAACCATTAACTCTAAACTTTACGAGGTCTATATATGATTAGATTTTACAAATTTATTTTGTATTCCATTTTTCTTATTTTCACAGGATGTCAAAATATGAAAAATAAATCCGATGATAAAACTTTAAATCAAACACCACCAAAATTATTAAAACCTGAAATTAAAAAGATTTGGATTTCAGAAATAATTAAAAACGGGGGCACCGAATGGGAAGAAGGGCACTACTTATATCGCATTCAGAGGGATACATCATGGAGTCGGTAAATAACAGTTCGAGCGGCGAAACTTCCTCTTCTAGGGCCACATCTGAAAATTTATTGAAGCAGAAAGAAAAAATTCAGATCGACAGAGTGACTCTTGGTAAGGACGAATCGGATCGTCTGATGAGTTGGCTTA
>JAYUEB010000575.1:0-3663 GCA_043739525.1 Bdellovibrionales bacterium | reverse complement strand
TTTTTTAAAAAAAGAGGGCCCAAGGTGTAATGCTAGTGATGCGGCCCAATACATAGATTAGGATTACTTACTGTCATTTACGGAGATTCTTAAAATTTTAAATCGACCATAGATAAGATTAGTTGCAACTTCCCCAAAATAGTAAATGAACTGTCTGGCCAAGTTCTTGTCAGCTGCGACCAGCTCGAACATTTCTTCTAAATCTAAAGGTTTTGGAAGAATTTGTTTTTCTTCGAGAAAGCCTTGTAGGTAAGCCTTAAGAACTCCATTGAGCTCTGCCAACTCTTTTTCTTCACTGTTAATCATCGTATTGTCCTCCTAAGCGATGAGCGCCCATCGCTTGGTTGATATTTGACTCGGGGCTAGTCATCAACAATTTGGATGTCTTGCTGATATGCTCAGTTTCTCATTGATTTGTGATTTTAAGTTTAAATAGGGAGAAGATTGTCTTTTGAGCAAATCTCCGCCACCGGGGCTTAAGAGGCGAAACTTCTTGGCCCTATTGTGGGCATTGAATGCTGATTTTCGACAAGACTTTCAATAAAACGATTATCGATTAAGCCAAGCTTAAACGGTTCTTCAGCGAGAAATTCGTAACCCTTTGAATTCTTTCTTACTCGGTCTGCAAGCATTTTTGCCGTAAAACGAATTTTAATATGGCTGTTATTTTCACATTCAAAATTGAGTTTGGCTGAGAGAAACCGAAAGAAGTTGTTTTTTGTTTCATCACCGGACTCTACGAGCTTTTCAAATAGAGGGTGGTAGATTCCATAGTTGAAGCCAATGTACCGACTAAAGTAATCAAAATTCTCCGGTCGTAGTGAAAGGGTTGACTCATCAAGGTAACGTCCGGTGGGTCTTTCATTTACGCGAAGTAGATCTTTAAACTTTTGTTGTAGTTCACCGATAAAGTTCTCAGCTATTTCGCTATCTATGGTCTCACAATGATTTTTAAAAACATCTTTAAGGTTTTCAATTGCAGCTTTATATTCATGTAAAAGTGAAGCATGGCGGTCAATTTCATTGATAGAGACTAAAGTGAATCCGTAATCATAGCCTGAATTGCCTTCCCATTCTTGAATATAATTTTTAATGGCTGATAGTCGTTCCCTAGGTGAAAGAGATTTATTGAATAGTGATTTTTTCTCCGCATCACGTTCATAACGATATCCGCTTGTATTACTCACAATAATCGTTTGCCTAAATATTGTCTCCAGTACTTTGTAGGCTGAAACTGATATGCCAAGAGTTGTTAGCTTATCTTGAAATCGAATGATTGATTTTTCGTTAGCTCTTAAATCCATATGAAAACATCGGGAAGTGGGAGATTCTGCAAGAGTCCAAACTTCTCTCCCCTCCGACCAAAGTCTTGGAAGTGCGCCATAATGTCTATATGGAATCAGATACCGAAGCGACTAATATTGAGCTGGCCGTCACCGAGAAATATTCGGCGATTAGTTTGGCAATAATTGAAGTGTTGCAGGCTCTTGAAGGCGAGGGAACCGCGAGCCAGATACTTGGTTCGATTAGAGGTCGGAGGCAAGACAAGGTTAAGTTTTTTCGATTGATGGTCTCAAATCGAGAAATCTGCAGAACTGGCAATGGTAAACGGCGAGATCCATATCGATATTCTTTGCCAGTAGCTGATAAAGTTATCAGTCGCACTCACGCGGGTCATATATCTCCAACAAGTGGTGAAACCAAGATTGAGAATATACCCAGGCAAGAAGAGAACTTATCAAAAGCAGATTTCGACAATGTTTTGGAGTTCTTCAAATTGCTTAGGCAGATTCAAGAAAGCACCGCCGCCAAGAAGTGAGCATCAGGCAGAAGTCCCAAACAGATTGGAACTCAGCACTTTTGGACAAAACTGAAATAACGGAGTAGAGGTTAGTTATGACTAAAAATAAACAGTTTGAATGGATGAGAGATAATAATAAAGCGATCGCGATCCTCCGCGTGAGCACAAAGCGACAGGAAGAAGGCGTCTCTCATTCCTTGCAAGAGGAGCAAGTCAGAAGTTGGATAGCTGATTATGATCTCGACCTGGTTGTTGATCCGATAAAAATTGCAGAGTCAGCAAAGGACTCTGAGAACAGAACACAATATCATCGAGCTATCGAATATGCTTTGAAGAATAAAGTTCGTCATATTCTGTTTTACATGGGTGACAGAGAGGCCCGTAATTTAACTGATAACGAATACAATGAAAAGTTGGTAAGGCAAGATCGGATTGTTCTTCACTATGTACGAGACAACAAAATACTTCACAAAAATAGTTCAGAATCAGATTTTTCGGCCAGAGATTATCAGGCGGTTGGCAACAAGGATTTCTCAAGGCGGCTAAGCATGAAGGTGCTTGATGCCATGAAAAAGAAGGCGGAAGATGGTTGGTTCCCAAATAATCACGCTCCTCTTGGCTACATTCATCAGTATAAGACGGACGTGAATGGACGGCAACGCAAGCGTGGTACGATCATCGTTAAAAATCCAGACGAGCGAGTGGTCAGCATGGTTCTCAGAGAGTTTGAGCTTTGCGCGCAAGGATATTCGGTAATTGCCATCAGGAAGCAAATTATCGACGAAGGCTTTGTTCCTCCGTCCGCCGTGAAGAAATACTCTCAACAGGGTATCGAGGGTCGACTTAAGAACAAATTTTACCGTGGAAAGTTTGATTGGCAGGGCACTGAATATAAAGGACAGCATGAAATTATTATTTCAAAACCAATTCTTGATGCTGTTGATGTTCGATTTGGTCACAAGAAAATAAGAAGAAAAGAGTCAACTGAGAAGGGTATTTTCTCGGGCGGCTGGCTCCGGTGTGGGCATCCTGAGTGCGGCTTGCAGATCACTTGCGAACATGCGAAGAAGAAAATTAAGGAGACGGGGGAACAAAAGGAGTTTCGATACTATCGCTGCTCGAACTCTCGTGGAATCCATAAGTCCCAGCGTGGGTCTTATGTTTTGGAAGGAGACCTCTTGGCAAAATTCGAAAACGTTGTTGAAAAAGTACAGATCTCGAAGAGTTTTGCTGAACAGATCGCTCAAGCCTTAAATGATGCTGATGATAGCGCCAAAGAGGCGATCAGGCGAGAGATGCAGGGCTTTCGTGAGGCTCTTGCAAAGTTGCATGAGCGACAAAGCAAATATCTCGATTTGCTTGCTGGTGGTGTGATTCGGGATACTGACTATCGTATGAAGCTTGAAGAAATCGAAAGTGATAGACGTCACTTCACGAATCTTCTAGAGGATGCCCAATATAAGATAAGTGATGCATGGAAGTTTACGGCGCAAACAGTATTGGAACTCAGTAAGAATGCGAAATCACTTTGGAATGATGGGACACTTGAGCAGAAGCTTGAAATACTGAAAAAACTCTGTTGGAACCCAGTTTTAGAGGGCGCAACTCTGCGATACGACTTGCGAAAGCCGTTTGCTACAATTGCCAAAATGAATGAAAGTGAAGAGTGGCGTTCCCAAGGGGATTTGAACCCCTGTATCCTCCGTGAAAGGGAGGTGTCCTAGGCCGCTAGACGATGGGAACACATGCGAACGAAGGTCGGCTTTGTGAACAAGTTTCTTTTGAAAAAAATGGTGAGCCGAGATGGATTTGAACCATCGACCCTATCCTTAAAAGGGATATGCTCTACCAGCTGAGCTATC
>JAYUEB010000574.1:0-3663 GCA_043739525.1 Bdellovibrionales bacterium | reverse complement strand
TAAATAACTTGAAAACAGAAAAAAACTCAGCTAAGACTGAAGACCTTAAGCAAACTTGCTAAGTCAATACGACAACAAGCCTGAAACTTTCCGAGAGTCTGCACATAGTAAGAAACACATCGGGAAATTCGAATGTTGACTAAAGTACCAGCTTCCTTTTTACGGACGCTTTGCGTCCGTAAAAAGGAAACTGGTACCTTCAAAAAAAGTCTGGTATTTTTACCCCTCGACTTTAATCGAAAAACTGAAAGGTATAGGATGAATCAGATTTATCGTGTGTTGCTAAGCATGACTTGTGTACTGGCGGTTTCTTGTCAAAGTACCGACCATCAACCAGAGACTAAGACAGATTCCAGAACCGAGCTGCAAAAAAGTTTGGATGTTAATTTTGTCACTCAAGAAGAAGCCGTACAAAGATCAGCGAGAGTTTCACAGGTGCACTATCAGTTGAAGGCAGATCTTACGGGCAATGATAAAAACTTTTCTGGCAAAATGTTGTTGAGTTTTCAATTGAGCGATGCCAATTCAGATCTTAAAGTTGATCTTTCAGACGCAAAAATTTCTGATTTGAATGTGAACGGAACCCAGGTCAGCGATTTTGTGCAAGGTAAACGTTTCTTCTTATTGCCGCAAAAATCCCTGAAGATTGGTGACAATCAAGTTTCGATTACCTACGAAGGAACCTACAGTCACTCAGGAGAAGGGTTGCACCGCTTTGTCGATCCAGTCGATCAGCGCGCATACCTGTATACTCAGTTTGAAGCATTCGATGCCAATCGCTTTATGCCATGTTTTGATCAACCAGATTTAAAGGCGAAACTTCAGTTAACAGTCTTAGCACCTTTGCAGTGGACTGTTGTTTCAAATACACTCGAAACTACGAAACATAAGACTTCGAATGCCAGCCAAGAATGGGTCTTTCCTGACACTGCGACCATCAGCACTTATTTGTTTGCGCTACATGCAGGAGAATATAAAATCTGGAAGTCCTCATTTGGAAAAATTCCTCTCAGACTGTTCGCAAGACAGAGTCTCGCTAAATATGTGACTCCTGAAGATTGGTTTCGAGTGACCCGACAAGGTCTCGGCTTCTACCAAGGTTATTTTGCGTTTGCTTACCCTTTTGTTAAATACGATCAGTTGATTGTTCCTGAATTCAACGCAGGCGCGATGGAAAACGTTGCGGCGGTTACTTTTAGTGAGCGAATGATTAGAAGAGGAAAAGAAACTCGCGATTTTAAATCAGGCACGGCCGAAACGATTTTGCATGAGATGGCCCACATGTGGTTCGGCGATTTGGTGACAATGAAGTGGTGGAATGACCTTTGGTTGAATGAAAGCTTTGCAGACTTTATGGAAGATTTAGCTGCAACAAATGCGACTGAATTTACCGATGCAAGCATGGATGTATTTGCGGGCTCAAAACAATGGGCTTACCGTGAAGATCAGTTAATTACGACTCATCCAATTGCGGCAAACGTTAAAAACACGGACGAGTCTTTTACAAATTTCGACGGAATTACCTACGGCAAAGGAGCTGCGACCTTTAAGCAGTTGAGTTACTCCATGGGCGCCGATGTTTTTAAAAAGGGCGTGCAAAATTATTTTAAAAAATATGCTTATAAAAATACGCAGCTCACAGACTTTGTAGGCGAGCTTGCTGCGGCTTCGCACCAAGATCTTACTGATTGGACGCAGTCTTGGTTGCGTGATGCTGGCGTCGATACCCTAAAAGTGAAAATGACATGTGATGCTCAAAAGATTTCATCTCTCAATCTTGAAATCATTAATTCGGGGTACTCGAAGCTCACACGATCTCACGCTTTTGAATTAGCTTTTTTATACGAAAAGAAATCTCAAGTTAAAGTCACTCAGACTTTACGTGTCCTTATGAACCAAAAGAGTATGGACGTAAAAGAGGCTGTTGGACTTGCTTGTCCGCAACTTGCTTATCCAAATTATCATGACAATGACTACATGAAGCTTCAGCTTGACGAAATCACTCTTGCGAATTTGAAAACGTCTTACGCTAAACTCGAAGATCCTTTTATGCGATTGATGTTTGCGTCTGCAATTTGGCAAATGGTTCGCGACCAAAGCCTTAAGCTTGCAGACTATAACGAAATTATTTTAGGTCATATCGTCAAAGAAACAAATTTGAAAGTTTTAAAACTATTGTTCGGGACAATCGCAGGTGGCAGACGCATAGAAGACAGTACTTATCTCTTTATGCCAAGCGAGACGCCAGTTCAGCAAGAAGCGAGGACTAAATTCGTTGCACGAGTTGAAGAGCTTTTTATGAGTGGCTTAAAAGAAGCTCCTGCAGGCTCGGATCTTCAAATGGCGTGGTTTGATGCTTTGATTACTGCGACCGAAACTCCCAGTGGGCTTACGCAATTGTTTCTTGTCTTTGATGGCAGTGAGGAGATTCCAGGTTTGAAAGTTGATCAAGACCGCCGATGGTCTGTTTTGCAGCAAATGTGCAAATTTAATGTGTCAAACGTCACGGCTTTAGTTGCAGAAGAAGAGAAGAAGGATATCTCAAGTCGCGCTAAAGAAAGTAGCTTAGCGTGTATCGCTTCGATCCCGACTCTCGACAATAAAAAATCTTGGTATGCACAAGTGAAATCAGAAAAGACGGAGTACTCGCTAGAACAAATTGGCCAAATTGCAAAAAGTATTTTCCCTTACCAACAGCGCGATCTACAAAAAGCTTTTGTGGATGACTACTTTGACTTTCTTGCACACAGCTTTGATCGGGACCAAGAATATCTCTCGACAGTGAGCCATGGTTTGGTTCCTGCGATGTGTGATGTGCAGTCAGCGACTCGTATTCAACAGTTTGCGAGTTCAAGTCCGAAAATGCCTGCAGTCTTAGTTAAAAATTTGAAGATGATTGGTCAAGACGATGAACGTTGCGCGAAAATTCACGCATTTAATTCTCATTGAAGCAGTTGGCGCCGTTATAACAACGGCGCCGTCATTTTATTGTAGCCAAGTTTTGAGATAAATACTTACCGAATGATCAGCTAGTTTTCCAAACCCGGTGCTACTAAGGTGAAAAGCGTCAACCTGTCCGCCAGCATTTAACATCGCTGTCGGATCAGTCAAATGTGAAGGTGATCCACCAGTCTGTGTTGGATTGTTTATTGGAGAAATCAAGTCTGGCGCAGCAGTCGTCAGTGGCGCGAGTCCATCCGCCGTATTGCCGTAAAAATAGTGCATGAGCCCAAGATGTTGAATATAGAAAACACTCTTTTGATCTGCAAGACCAGCCATCGCTTGAGAATATCGAATGAGAGCGCTATTTAACTCGAGTGGAGTTGGACTGCCCATATTCAAATAGGCTTCGCGATAGGCTTGAATTTGGTTGTCGGCAGTGAAGCGCGGAAAGTCGTAACCACTAATAAGAATTTTGATATCGGGTCGCGCTTGCTGATAAGTTGCGATGATCGCGGTCATTCTTGTTTTGATCGCAGTGATCATGTCTTGCTCTTGAGTGGGCGTCATGGTCTTAGTCCAATTATTGATAAGATCGTTGCCGCCAAGACTTAAGTACAAAACCTTAACCCGGATATTTCATGAGATCTAGAAAGATAGCTAGCCTTTTTTAAAATTAAACCCAGATTGTAGTTACTTAGACACCAACATGGGGAAAAGGCA
>JAYUEB010000573.1:0-3666 GCA_043739525.1 Bdellovibrionales bacterium | reverse complement strand
CGGTAAAAATCGAATGAACTGAAGTCCGCCAAATGCTGCCGCATATTGATCTTGTTTGCCAATGGGCTCATGCAAAATATCAATCTCAATTTCACTAGCTTCTTTTGCAAGATCACTGGCGCTTTGAAAGACTCCACAATGTGCCTTCATGGCATGTAGCAAACTGACCGTAAAACTGGACGAGCTTCCGAGCCCTGTTCCGCCTGGAATATCTGCCATTGATAGAATTTCAAGCCCACGCTTGCCATTTTTCTCTCTGGCTAAAGATGCATACTTTTTCAATACCACTTTGAAAATCTTATGGTCAATTTCTTCTACAGAATTTACGATTTCAGTCTTGCTGTAGCTGAGGCGATAACTCTCGTCAAAACGATCATTGACGGTAATATACATATATTTATTGATAGTTGTAGAAAGTACCGCGCCTTCTTCTTGTTCATAAAAAGAAGGCAGGTCTGTCCCGCCACCAAGAAAACTAATGCGGAAGGGAGTTCGTGAAATAATCATGAATTTTTTCCTCAAATTCTTTTAGGCGCTCAGGGGTACCGATATCATAAAAACGTTCATTCACAGGATAAGAGCAGATTTTCTTTTTTGCGATTAATTCTGGCCAGAGATCTTCCATCTGAAATTTATCTTGCGGAACTTTTGAAATCACAGTTTTTTTCATCAAGTATATACCAGAATCTACAAGCTCTAGACCGTTTTCTTTACCTCCCGCTTTCTGATAACGGGTAATCCAACCGTCTCTTGATACAATATTTTCTTTTACAGGGGTCGGCTTGCTATTATCATAGGTTGAAATCAAAACCTCTGCTTTTGAGTCATCAAAAGCTTTTTCGACTTCAGCCATTGGAGCCCTTAGAAAACTATCCCCGTTTAAAATAAAGAAACTATCATCCAATTCATGAAACGCATTTTTTAATGCTCCACCGGTTCCAAGTGGTCGCCCCTCAAATGAGTAAGAGATCGAAAGCCCCATTGAACTTCCATCTCCGTACTGATTTTGAATTTGCTCACCAAGATAAGATACGAGCAACAAGATATTTTTATAATTTTGCCTCAGACACTCGCGCAATTGCCAAGTGAGAAAAGGCTGCCCACCAACACTCACTAAAGGCTTCGGAATCTTTTCTGTGATGGGTCTTAGTCTTGTGCCAAGACCACCGGCTAAAATCACAACCTGCTTCATGCTCGAAACTTCTCTTCAATAATCTCTTTAATCGCCAAAGATACGGCCTGATCGCTAGTCATTTTAGCATTCCAGCCTTGAGATGCAAACTTCTCCCGTGTCAAATGAGTATAAGGAACATCTCCGCGCCATCCACGATCGCCGCTTCCAAAAACAAGTTCAGCTTTAATTTTGGTGCGCTCTCCGACAAGTCTTACGACCTCCTCAGAAATAAAACGAACTTCCGTGACGCCGCTACTTGCTAAATTAAAAACTTGAAAATCATCTTTGCAGTTTTCGTAACCGAATCGCATTCCTGCAATACAATCGCTCACATGTAGGTACGATTTTTTTTGAGTTCCGTTACCGAGAACCTCAAGCTTTTGTGGATTTTTTAAAAGACGACCCACGAAATCATGAATTGCGCCGTGGGTAGAGTGCGACCCGACGATATTTGCGAAACGATAAACCCACACTTTGATATCAAAGTTATGAGAGAATGCCGAGCATAGAGCTTCACATGCCAGTTTGCTCGCACCATAAAAAGAAATCGGCAAAAGCGGGCCGTAATCCTCAGGTGTAGGCTTCACACTTGCCTCTCCGTAAATCGCGGAAGTCGAAGCAAAAACCAACTGCTTCACGCCACATAATCGCATCGCCTCAAGTGTATTGTAAGTTGCGATCGTGCCGTTATGAAGATCCACGGTTGTCGTTGAGGCCCCTTGAGCAATGTCAGAGTTAGCAGCTAAATGGTAAACCAAGTCATGGCCAAGCATTTCTTTCGTAAGAAACTCGAGGTTTAAAAGATCTTGCTGTATAAATTTAAAATTTTTATGATTGATGAAGGGAGCCAAAAGTTCACGTCTGCCTAAAATCAAATTATCATAGGCGGTAACTTGATGCCCTTCATTCAAAAATTTTTCACAAATATGAGAACCAATAAAGCCGGCTCCGCCCGTTACAAAAATTTTCAAGCTTACACCTTTCCTAAAACTTTTACGCTCAACCAGTTTTTAAGATTGGGCTTATATAAAAGTTGAACCGAATTCTTATCAAAGGCATAACGGGGCTGATGATCAAGCTCACCTTCGCTCATGATTTTTTGTATCAAAACTAAATAGTCCTGGGCCATCCGTTTCAAAGAGAAGAAACTCTCGATGGAATCGCGGCAGGCTTGCGCTGAGCTCTGTTTCAATTTCGGAACGGCACCTAAAAGGTCCTCATAATTTCGACAAACGACCCCTGTTCCAGGTCTTACAAGCTCAGGCATGCAACCATTCGCGGTCGTGATAACAGGAGTTCCACAAGCCAAAGCTTCAAGCGGCGCTGCTGCACAAGGCTCATCCCAGTTGGTAGGATAAATCAAAGCTTTTGCATTTTTTAACAACTCAAGCTTTTCAGGTTCATCTACTAATCCATGGTAGTGAATTTTACCGCGGGATAATCCGCTACCACCCATGATTCGAAGTTCAACATCCAAATCCTTTGCCCATGCAAGAGCGGTTTTTAAGTTTTTCACTCTCCATGTCGTACGCGCAAGAAATACATAGTAATCTTTTTTCTCAGCATGAAATGGGTACCGATCTGGATCGACACCGTTATAAACAAAATATTTTGCATTGTGATTGCGGCAATGGCTCTCACTTAAAAAATTGGTATTCGCAAAATACTTTTCTCCGGGATGACCGTTACCATGAATCGTGACTAAAAAAGGTAAACTCGGCTTCGCAAAAAGCGGCTCGTGAGAATGCAAAAAGTCGACATCGCTCGGAAGGTAAGTTTTAGGATCCCTTTCGTTATGTTTTTCAGGCAAAGCACAAAATTCGTAGTCCTTGATTTGACTTGTCCCGCGCGCAGCGATGACAACTTGATGGCCTAAACGCGTATATTCATGCGCAAGCGCCATAACGATTCTCTCAATCCCACCATAGTTTTTTGGAGGAAGCTGGGAGTCATGTAAAAGAGCTATTTTCATATGACTAAAGTGCACGATTTACACGAAATTTTCAATCTCTTAATGGTTTAAACTTAGGCCTTTATGGGAGTTTCTATCCAGTAATTTTCGCAAAAGACGTTCAGGATTCTTTGACGATCGAAGTAAGAAATGGGCCGTCAAGATTTCAAGTTCCTTTTCAGAGAGATCTCCACTGCGGCCTAGCTTCAACTTGCGCTCACGATAGATGTGATAAAGAGCGATCGCTCCTGCGACCGAAATATTAAAGCTTTGAACAAAACCTTGCATGGGAATGATCACGGTTTGATCGCAGAGCTTTTGCATCTCAGGCGAGATGCCATCTTTTTCATTTCCGAGTACGATAGCTGACGGCAATGACCAATCGATATCTTCAATGGGCATTGCCTTCGAATCAAGATGGGTCGCATAAATTTTATAATTTTGGGCCTTCAAATGACTCACGCAATCGAGCGTCGACTTCCACTGAGTCACATCGAGCCATTTATCGGCACCTTTCGTCACACGATTCGCTTTCTTAAAT
>JAYUEB010000572.1:0-3672 GCA_043739525.1 Bdellovibrionales bacterium | reverse complement strand
ACATTTTTCCTTCGACGCCCACGAGAGAAAAAATCGGAAGAAAGACGACTACGATGATGAGTTCTCCGAATCCGGCAGCCGTGCGGATCTGAACCGCGGCTTCGTATACCGCTTTTTTAAGTTCATCTTTAGTAAGTGGGCGCAACGCTTTTAAGGTCCGCTCATTCACGACGCGCACGCAGTGGTCGAGCAAAATCACAGTTCCGTCAACAATGATCCCAAAATCAAGAGCTCCTAGACTCATCAGGTTTCCTGAAATCCCAAAATGCTTCATCAAGATAAAAGAGAAGAGTAATGAAAGAGGAATTGTAACTGCCGTAATCAAGGCCGCGCGAAAGTTACCCATCAATAATGCGAGAATGATGACAACGAGGAATGCCCCCGTAAGGAGGTTATGCTCGACTGTGCCAATGGTGCTATTGACTAAGTCGGAGCGATTGTAGAGCGTTCTAACTTTAAAGCCTTTGGGAAGACTTGTTTGAATCTCCTTGAGCCTTGCCGCAACTTTTAAAGCGACGGTTCTGCTGTTTTCGCCCAAAAGCATCATCACCGTACCAACAACGGCTTCTCTACCATCAACAAGGGCCGCGCCCGATCTCAATTGGGTTGCTAATTCAACTGTCGACACATCTCCTACCGTCACAGTCTTCAGGGTTCCAAGACTCTTTAATGGCACTGCCTCGATGATGTCCTCAATATTTTTAAAAAGTCCGACCGCCTGAACTAAAAATTGTTCGCCAGTCTGTTGAACATAACCTCCGCCAACATTTTGATTTGTTTTTTGAATGGCCTCAATAATTTCTGAAAAATTAACTCCGAAGTGAGCCATCTTTTTTGAATCGGGTTGGACGTGATACTGCCGCTCCAGTCCCCCAATGGTATTAACGTCAGCAACACCTTTAAGAGTCAGAAGCCTTGGTTTGACAAACCATTCTTGCAAAGTCCAAAGCTCCATCAATTGCTTCGTCCGTTCCGGTTCCGAAGCAATATTATCTGGTTCAATTGAGTAATGAACGATTTCACCTAGGCCCGACGAAACAGGGCCAGGCTGTGGCAGAACTCCTTTTGGCAGTCTATTAGCAACTGACTGTAGCCTCTCAGCAACGAGTTGCCGTGCGCGATAGATCTCGACTTCATCTTCAAAAATAACCGTAACCTGCGAAAGATTAAACCGAGTCAAGGATCTAAGTTCAGTCACTCCGGCGAGTCCTCTCATCGATGTTTCAATTGGAAAGGTCACGTTTCGCTCTGTCTCTTCCGGCGAAAGCCCATCAACTGGAGTGTTGATCTGAACCTGATTATTAGTAACGTCAGGTGTGGCATCAATAGGTAGATTTTGGAAACTCATCCAGCCGAAAAGTGCGATGACGCCGGTTAGGACTAAAACAGTCATCCGGTTATAAACAGAAAAATGAATAATTTTATCAATCACTGTTCACCGCCAAAAGCTTCCATATCCACGACCCGCAAAAGAGCCACCCCTTGGCTTACGATTTGATCGCCGCTTTTTAAATCCGAACACTCAACTGAAATCTTATTAGGGACTTGGTTTGCAACGTGCACCGATACAAGTTTGTAAAACCCGTTTCTTAAGCGATAAACTCCAACTTGATCTTGATGGTGTACAAGCGTTGTAGGCATAACAACTTGAATTTTACCTGGTACGACGAGCTGAAACTTTAATTGCAGACTCCTTAAAGCTTTATCCGAAAGTTTAAATCCACTATCGACTGAAGCTTCTAAAACTGCCTTCGAATGACCGGATGTCTCCAGCTCTAAAGCTGAGGAGCTGAGAGCACCAAGGGCTAAAAACATGAAAAATATCATAGGCCCTCCTCAAAAAGTGTACCTCGATGAGCCGCGAGTTGAGCCCAGGCTTCAACTGCCGAAAGCTCTTGCTCATTTCGTGTTTTGGTAAATTCAAAAACTTGGCGATGAGATTCCATAATAAGCGCAGAGGAGATTAAACCACGTACGAACAAGGCTTCTAAATCGCGATGACGTTTGAAAACTTCTGCGAATGATGGCGAAGAGCTTAGGACTTCGATAGCATTGTTGTATTTAGTTTCTAAGAATTCAATCTGATGCTGATCTTCGGTTTGTTGAGCCTGCAGCGCCATTTCGGAACGAGCAACCATAAGGCTCGCGATCCGCCGTTGACCACCGTTTGTATTGAAGACAGGAAGAGGAAAAGCTAAATTGATTCCAAATGCGCTATAACTTTGCGAGCCCTGCGTTTGCCTTTCAAAACTTGGGCCGATTTTCAGATCCGGCCACGCAGTTGCTTCTGCGGAGGACAGCTCAGCCTTTGATTTAAAAAGCTCTCCCTCTGCCGTTTTCTTTCTGAATCCCGAGGAAATTTCTTGATGTTTCGCGCTATCAACTCTGGGCCATTTTTCTTTAAATTTTGGCAGAAACATAGGATTTGACTGAAATTCTTGTCCAATTGAATGTTCAACTTCATGCTCAAAGTACTTTATCTCAGTCGCCAACGGAGCTCTATGAAGGCTAGTCTCGGCAGACGCAGTTTTTAGAATTGCTAGAGAGGCCTGCTGTTCCGGGCTCAGGCGCGGCCTTTGGCGATATTGTTTTTCGAAACGATCAAAATTAATTATTGCAGCGTTGAGAACTTCGACTTCGTCGCTCAATTGCCGAAGACGGTACAGGGAAGTCAAAACTTTTATATAAACCGCCTCCCTTGCACCAAGGTTTTGTGCCGCAAAAATCTTTCGCTGGGCCTCGGCCAAGTCTTTTCTAGCTCCGCGCTTTCCGCCGACCTCGACATTAAAAGCAAGATCGATCTGGGCATTCGTAAATGAATCAGTTCCAGAGCTTCCTGATACTAGTTTTGTCGCAACCTCTGGATTTGGAAATTGCGAAGCCACGGAGGATAATTCCGCACCCTGCTTGAGTGACGCTTCGCTTAGATGGACGTCAGGATCGCGCAATAAAGCGCAAGCCAAAACGTCTTTTGGCGAAGAAAGCTTACAAGGATTATCTTGCGCAAAAGCAAAGGCACTCCCAAAAAAGAAAATCCACAGCATTATTCTAAAAAATCGATACTTCACAAAGCTCCAACTCAAAAATCTTTTTAAAAGGTATATACCCCTATACCCCTTGTTGACAAGTCGAAAAAAATAGTCGACTATTTTTGAATGAGCGAAGAAAACGACCATCAACATCCTAAAGCCGAACGTGAGGCAATGAAGATTCGTCTGCGAAAAATCCAAGGGCAATTAAAAGCGATGGAGGGAATGCTTGATCGCGATGAGGACTGCAGTGCAATTCTCACTCAACTCGTATCTGCAAAAAAGGCACTTAAATCTTTTGCTGAGAAATTAATTAATTCCCATTTGCATCACTGCATTGATGAAGCACAACACGGAACTGGAAAACGGAAATTGCGTGAACTTATCACAGTTTTAGAGCGTTACGTTGGGTAGTCCCATTTTTGCCACGCAGATATTCTCTGAAATTAAGCGTTCGATGTCATGTGTCCAATAATATGTGCATCCGCCATCCAATGAAATAATGTTGCCTTCAGATTCCTCTTGAGACTCATACTCCGAAAGCGCACAACGCCATGAGATTGGGTCTTGCTCCTTCATTAGGGTTAACCGGCTAATTCTTAGTTTTCGCGAGGGAAAGGACTTTCGCATCCTGTTTTTCATT
>JAYUEB010000571.1:0-3674 GCA_043739525.1 Bdellovibrionales bacterium | reverse complement strand
ACTTCTTTAGGTAAGAGTGTTGCACGCTCAATGGGTCGCGAATATTTTAGAATTGCACTTGGCGGAGTAAAAGACGAAGCCGAGATTCGCGGACACAGAAGAACTTATGTTGGGGCAATGCCAGGTAAAGTGGTTCAAGCTCTTAAACAAGTTAAGACAAATAATCCTGTTATCGTATTAGATGAGATTGATAAATTGGGTAGTGACTTTAGAGGTGATCCAAGTGCTGCAATGCTTGAGGTTTTGGATCCAGAACAAAACGCCACATTCAGAGATAACTATCTCAACGTAGACTTTAACTTAAGCAATGTGCTTTTCATCGCAACAGCAAACGTTGTAGAGAACATTCCTGCGGCTCTTAGAGATCGTATGGAAATGGTTTATCTCTCTGGTTACACAGAGAATGATAAGCTGCTCATTGCAAACAAACACTTGGTTGATCGTCAGATTGAAGCCAATGGTTTGACTAAAGCAAATATCGAATTCAAAGAAGAAGGAATGAAATACTTGATCTCTCACTACACTCGTGAGGCCGGCTTAAGAAATCTTGAGCGCGAAGTCGGATCGATCTGTAGAAAAGTGGCGAAACAAGTAGTTCAAGGCCTCAAAGAAAAAGTTTTTGTCACTGGTGAGAAAGTCGTTGAGCTCTTAGGAGCTCCAAGATTCTTGAGAGATGATCGCTTGAAAGAAAATCAAGTTGGTATCGCAACAGGTCTTGCATGGACTCAAGCTGGTGGCGAAGTCTTGTACGTCGAAGCGCTCAAAATGAAGGGCAAAGGCGGCTTGGTTCTAACAGGTCAAATGGGCGACGTCATGAAAGAATCTGCGACAGCGGCTCTCTCATACGCAAGAGCTCATGCGAAAGAACTCGGTATTGACGAAGATTGGTCTGATAATCATGTGGTGCACGTCCATATTCCTGCCGGCGCAATTCCTAAAGATGGACCAAGCGCAGGTATTACGATGGCAACAACATTGATTAGCTTGATGACGGATACTCCGATCCGCACAGACGTCGCAATGACAGGCGAAGTAACGCTTTCAGGTCGGGTCCTAGCAATCGGCGGTATTAAAGAGAAGGCTCTGGCTGCCCTCATGCACGGCGTGAAGACAGTGATTTGTCCGCTTCAAAATCAAAAAGATGTTTCTGAAATTCCTGAGGAGTTTAAAAAGAACCTCAACTTTATCTTTGTCGAACATTTAGATGAAGTTTTGGCAATGGCTCTAGAAGATAAGATTGGTAAACGTACAAAACCAACTCCAAAAAACAAAAAGCCAAAAGACTCTCCCGCGGCATCAGCTGCATAAGATAAAAATTTAAAATTAAGATCTTGAAGACGCACTCGAAAGAGTGCGTTTTTAATTTAATCAAAACCCACATTAAAGTTGAGGCCAACCATACTCGATGAGTTTTGCGGCTCAACTAAAACCAAGCCTTGCGTGTAGGGTTGGGCATCAGATGTTCCCACATTCCAATACTGAAAATACGGCTGCATTCCATAGGATATTGAACCCAACAAAAAGCGGTATTCGAACTCGACTCTTGCGCCCCAACCTGTAGATTGCGAGTTTGTGACGTCGGGGTTTGCGGCGTTCGTATCACTCAAATGGCTCTTCACTTTGCCAACGACAAAAAGATCATACTCGATATCAAAGCTAAAAGATTGGTTGCCGATATTCTTGTTTTCGAGACGTAAGCCAATCGGAATATAAATGTAATTTATCTCTCGTTGATATCCCGAATCCGAGTTTACACGATCATTTAAATAGCGTTCACCTAAACCAAAATTAAAATAAAACTCTCCGATGCCCACAGTGGCAAATTGAAACTCGGGTTTTATGCGAAAATTAAGTAGGTAGTCATAGGCTCCGGCCTTAAGTGGCGCTATTGCGCCTGTCCGTGTATCTTTAACGGATCCATCATATTGAACATTGCCGTACAGAAGGCTTCCTTCCATGCGTAAATCAAAGGTTGAATAGTTGAGTTGAATCACTCCGTCCACACCATACATGAGGCCATAAAATGAAATGTACCCAGGCTCAAGATAATTGACCCAGCCTGTGGTGCCTCCAAACTGATAGAGGTTGTCATCGCCTTTAGCCTGAGCGTTCGAGCTTATCGCAAAGAGTGCGAGTAGAGCAGCTGAGCAAAATAAATTTTTCATGTTTTTAATTTTCAGAATAGATGAGTTTTTTGAGACGTTCATTGTCGCCTTCAAGAACCCGAACGAGCATCTTAAGATCACTCACTTCTTCTTTGAGCTGAATGAGCTGCTCTTCTTTATCGTGCAAAATGCTTGTGTACGCTTTTTTCAATTCGCCTAAAAGTTTGGTTGCACTCGCAATCACTGGCTCTTCTTCTGACACTTTTTCTTTTCTGGGTTCAACTTGAGTTGTGAATTTTTCTTCATGTACGGGTTGCGCGGTATCGAGCAAAAAATATTTTCCGTCATGTAGCTTGAAATCAACTGACTCGCTTTTAATTCGGCGTCTTAGCGTAGAAATACTCACGCTATATTTCGAAGAATAATTTGCGAGCGAGAGCCAGTGTGAAGTGTCCATTATCGAAAGTCCTTTAAAAATACTTTGTTTAGGAACGCACTTGATTTTAAGCCGAAATCGAAGTGAGAACAAACTAAGCCTCAGATAGCATATTTCAATACTTTTATCGAAAAGTGAAATTATAAAATCGATTCGCCGCTATAAGTATATATTTTCTCTTTTGTTTCGGTAAACTGGCCTCCCCCGTCCAGATGTCCAAAGTCTGCCGAATTCACTTTTTCTTTAGGTCTTAGGGCTATAAGTGGGCTGTCCTTGGCTTTAAACCACCTCCCAGATACAATGATGACATGAAGATCAGTGAAAAGAAGAAAATTGCCCTCGTTTTAAGTGGTGGCGGATTAAAAGCCGCCGCCTATCATCTTGGGGTTTGCTTGGCACTGCGCGAAAAAGGTTTTAAGTTTGCTGGTGGAAGCGCCAAAGACGTCAAGCTTCATTACGAAGACGATAAAATGACCTTCAAAGTTTATGTCGGCGCGAGTGCGGGTGCCGTCATCTCCACCTTTTTGGCTTCGGGCTTTTCAATTGATTCTATTATTGATGCCTTTGAAAAGGGCTCGGTTTCAGATCTCACTCAATTTATTCGCCGGAAAAAGCAATTTCATTCGCGTCTAAAGCCGCTCACCTATCTCGATATCTTTCAGTTAAATGGCGGCCAATTTATTTCTCTGATTCCAAATGTGCTCAGGCGTAAATCGATTATCACCGGTGGAATCGAAGCACTTATCAAAAGTGGTTTTAAAATCAACGGCCTCTTTACCGCAAAGGGAATTGAGCGCTACTTAAGAAAAAATGTCGTCGCCGATAATAATTTTGCAAATCTTGGCGTTGAGCTCTACATCATCAGCACTCAACTCAATCACTCAAGAAAAGTAATTTTCGGAAATTTTAAAGAAAATAAAAAAGATAAGAGCATCATGTATGCAAACTTCGCAAAGATTAGCGAGGCCGTCGCTGCATCGACAAGTTTACCTCCAGTTTTTTCTCCGTTTAAAATCAAAAATGATAAAGGTAAAGACTTTCATTTTTTTGACGGAGAAATCAGAGACACCCTTTCGACACACGTAGCCGCTGATCATGGCGCTGATCTCGTCATTTCAAGTCATTCTTGGCAG
>JAYUEB010000570.1:0-11065 GCA_043739525.1 Bdellovibrionales bacterium | reverse complement strand
TGGAGCTATGCTATAATTTAAACTTACCTTTTTTGCAAAAAACGGTTTCGGCGTTGTGGAGAAATTGGCACATTTCGCTTTATAATTGGTTCACCGAGTACGTATTTGAACCCTTAGTTTACTCAAGAAGCTTAAGAAGACTCAGTGCCATTTGGCGCTATTCGCTAGGAGTTTTGGTTACATTTTTGTTAATCGGGATGTGGCATAGAATAAATTTAAATTACATAATTTGGGGAAGTGTCGCCACACTCTTTGTAGTTCTTGAACAAATGGTGATTTCAAAGGGCTTCAAGGCTCCCCGATGGCTTTCACTCTTGGGTATTCCCTATGTCTTACTGACCATGGGAATTTTGAGATACATATCCGATTTACCAGGCCTCACTTTCTCGTCAATCGGTCTAGAATGGCAAAATTTTATAGAGGCGCACATTTTTAATTTATACTGGATGGAAGAATGGATATTAGTGGGCCTACAAATTTTCACGATTTTGATCTTGAGTTTGAACGATTATATAATACTTAGAAAACCACAATACGTAACTAGATTAAGATGGACCCTTTTCTATTTGCTGATAGCTTCTTTTATTTATTTCTCGATGTATGTCCCTGGTAGACAAGAATTTTCATACGGGCGAATTTAATGAAAAAAATACTCTATTTATTTTTATTAATTTTCATGGTTGTTTTGGGGGCCGCCTTTCAGTCGCTATTATTTAAAGACGAACAGCAACAGGTTTATTTTCGATTCATTGAAGAAAGGATTACCAAAATTCAAGAAGTTCTTCTGGAGGGCAAATTCGGCAATCGTGATCTTATTTTTTTCGGAGACTCAGTCGCAACAAATGTCATCAATCCTAAATTTTTCGATAATCAAAATAAATGGACTCGTGCATTTAATTTTGCAATCCCAATTAGAGAATTGGAAGTAAACACAAGCCTGTTGTCTTGGTTCAATGAGACAGTGGAGAAAAAGCCTGACTTGGCTCAGGCAAACATTGTTTTTGAACTCTCGTTCATGCAGCTGGGTCCCAACTTGATTCACTATCAATTCATCAATGTGCTTTCAGCCTACAACACACATGGGCTACACCTTGCCCAAAAATCTGACATTTTATCTCAATTTTTACCGTTAATAACTTCTACTCAAACTCCGTACATTCGTACTCAACTCGCAGCAATTGATTTATTAAGGCATTTGGCGAGACTTAAAATCTTTGAATCACAGAGAGACTTACACTTCGAATGGACAAATTTTATTCAGGAAATACTTATAGAGCGTTGGAGCAATCCAAAATTGTTTAATCCCGCCTGGGACATTTCGCAGAGAGGCTACTTTGATTTCAACTATAAAACAAACCATGAACTTCTAGATAAAATTCTTATGGAAAGTAGGTCGCCACCAGCTCAGAATGTCTTTTATAATTTCTATAAATCAAATCTTTGCGAAAAGACCACTGAGAGCCAAATGCTTGAATTCGAAAAAATGCTTTTGCAGCTTAAGATCACAAGGAGCAAAGTGCATAACCTAGTGGTTGTCATGGCGCCCATATCGCCGATTCTTTATGATGCTCAAAAGTGTCATTCTTATACTGACATTTTTTTAACAAAAATTCGAGATTTAGGTATACCGGTATTTAATCATTCAAATGCAATTCAACAAGATCGATTTTTTGATTTCGTACACCTTTACGAAAACGGAGCTCAAGAATGGCGGAACATACTTGTCTCTGACCTCAACCAAGTCTTGAAACCTTAATTTAATTGTAGTGATTTCCCGATAAGGGAGTCGGTTCCAAACTTCAGAAGAACTTTATTTTTTGCAGCTGGTAAAGCTTTTGGATCTTCCAAATAAGCCTTTGTGAGTTCTAAAAGAGATTGCAACCATTCTGATCGAGTCGCGTACTTTGTAAATTCAGATTTTCTCGCATTGTAAGCTGTCAAAATTTGACTTGGTATTTTTTCATTTGGTGTTTTTAAAGATAAACAAACAGCAAAATTGGAAAGAAAATTAAAACTTTGCTCCTTCATAACAGGCTCGACTGAACTGATGCAAGAATAGAAAGCCTCTACCTTTTGTTTCTTTGCAATACTCACAAAAATACTAGATTTGGCTTCTTCGGCTTCGGCACCAGGATTTTTGTTAGTTAAAACATCCCTTGATAGTTGGTGAAGTTGAGTTTCGGCCTCAGGAATTTTATTTTCGGCGAGAAGGCAGCGAATAAGAGCTGCACGGTGGACGGCCTGTTGCTGTGTGGGGAGTTTGGGTATTTCAGCCAAAAGTCCCTTTGAGCAATCAGAGTATTTTTTGTCTTTATACAACACTTGAAATTCCTTCATTTTAACTTGATTCAGTTGCAGGGCTGAAAGGCCTTTGAGCTTTGTCAATTGCTGAAAGGCAGTCGTCAACAAGTTTGGATCGTTACTTAATAACCCGATGCGGGCTTTTTTCAAATAGACATCGTATTTTGCTAGCTCAAAATTCTTTTCGTAAGCTAACCATTGGTCCGTCGTTTTAAGGGCGTTCAAAAATGCCCCCTGATTAATTTCGGCGTCTGTAATGTGCGACCAAACTTTTGATCTTTCGATAGGATTTGCTGTCAGTTTACCTGAACTTAAAAATAGCCGCCACCATATTTCGGATACTTCGGGATTGCCACGTTTTCTTAAATAGGCGGCAACCGAATCAAAAAATTTATTGGTGTCAGGGCGATTAAAATTAGTTTTAGTCAATATCGCATTGTAGCGGTCGAGTTCTTTTCTTGCAGAATCTTGATTTCTATTGAGAACGGTATCTGCTTCGTAATGAAGTGCAACAATTTGAAAGGCGAGAAACCACGTCTCAAGTACATTTTTCTCGAGATCATCGAGAGATTTTGTTGCTCGACTTCGCAGCTCTTCCTCAGATGGATAGGTTCCTAAAATAGCATTATTGCGAATGGAAGCTAAATATTTTTCACCCGCGCCATTTTGAGCTTGAACTCCGACACTCGTAAAAAATGCAAAAATAAACAAAAATTTTCTCACTCAATAATCGTAGCGGGGATGATAGGGCGAGCACAAGTGATTTTCACGGGCCTGAGTCTATTCAAATGCATCAAAGCGTCAAAGTCTCAGGGAGCCTCATTGTCGAAATCCAAATTTAGTACTCGAAAGCTCGCATTTTCAAATAAAACAGGCGGACTTAATGGGGCAGAAATATCCAATTTTAAGCGCTGAAGTCTTTTTAAGACCACATAGAACCTTGCATTCTCCCCCTTACTTATAAGTTTGAGTTCAGGAATTGATAGCATCCGTCCATGAACCACTTCTTCTCGACTAATTTTCCGTAAATCGGTCGACGCCGATAGTCTGAAGACGAGATCGATATTTGATTGCATCGTCTGAACTGAATGAAAGGAACGTCTACGATATATTCTTCAACTTCTTGGTTTAAGGCTTGAGCAAGAAGGCGTCAGGCGCCGTCTCTTGCAATCTCCAAGGCTCAGTTCAAAGTCTTTGCGTGGGGCCGAGCTCATTGGTAAAACAGTTGTCATAGGGGCATCCTTTTTCTGGTCATTTTGACCGGTTGGTTTAGCACCAAAAGGTTATGCCGCCATGTTTCTCTTTTCAAGCCATCCGCAACTTTCCAAAATAACTCCATTTACTCCCTTTCGAAAATATTACCTAGCGAAGTAGAGGCGCTATCAAGAAGCTTTATTATACTTGTGCGGGTGGATAAAAATTAAAAAGATCGACATATAATCCAGCAGATGAATAATATTGAAAGCAGAGATGAAAACCAAATTATGAGTGATGAATTGACAAATCATTTCAGTTTAAATATGGATGCATTTTCAGACGGTCAAATGGCATCCAAAATTTGGCTGAGTGAAACAATCCATAAGCATTGGGGCAAGCATATTTGGCCAAAGCTGATTGTTTTTGGTAGTTGGTATGGGCTCCTGCCTTTTGTTTTGAAGCTTCGAAATGAATGTTATTTTGAAAAACTTATTTTATGTGACATCGATGCTGAATCAATTGAGATATCGCGAAAAGTCTTAAATCATTGGGTATGCAAAGGACTTTCTATCGAGACACACTGCGTGGATTGCAACAAACATAACATTGATATCAAGCCAAACGATCTTGTCATTAACACCTCTTATGAACATATTGAATCTTTGAACTGGTGGTACAATTTACCAAAGGACGTAGCCTTTGCGCTACAAACAACTGATATGAACCATCCCACTCACGTTCGAAAGGTTGTCTCAATGCTGGACTGGAAATCACAGCTCGAGTCTTTTTCGCAAAGTATTTTTGAGGGTGAATTATTTTTTTCTTACCCCGATAAGAAATTTTATCGTTGGATGATTTTGGGAAGAAAATAAATGAAGAAGAAAATATTTTTTACTTTCGTTTCTTTTTTTGTTATCGCCGGATGTATTTCGAAAGATAAGAGACCAGGCGTAAATAGTGTAGGCCAGACTTTATGGCAAAGTGCGACTCGAAAGCCTGTAACTGATTTGGTTCTCGTAGGCCTAAACAGTGACGATCCCTCTAAAGAGTCTGAGTTATTATTGATAGATTTAAAAGGCAACCTATTGCAAAAATGGCATTTTTTTGGCTCTGCTTTGACCTCTCGATTAGGGCCTGACGGTCTCGTCTATTCTATTCTCATTTCTGATAAGCAAGATAGACTCACTTCGATTGTCGGTGAGTGCGATGAAATTATAGGAATTGATCAAAACAGTAAAAAGCAAAAGTCCCTTCGAATTCAGGGCATATCCCATGATTTTGATTTTGTAGGTAATGATATAGCGACTTTCAAACTCGACAAAGCCACTCCTTCGGACCTAAAAAAACTTTGGCCTAAAAGTAGTTTGAAAAAGGCATTTGCTGACGCGCTAACAGTCGTCAATTGGAACGGCCAAGAAATCTGGAGTTGGAAGATTTTGGATCATTTGAAAGACCTAAAGTTAGATATTGGAGGCGGTCCAAACGCGAGTCTCACGCACGGCAATTCGATTCAATTTCTAAAATCCAATCCATTAAGCGAAAGTTCAGCTTTTTTACTTAGCTACCGTCATCTCAATTTGGTCGTACTCGTCGAGTATCCGTCAGGTAAGATTCTTTGGCAAAGCCCGCCTCATCAACTTTCAAGACAACACGATGCTACCTTGATCGGAACAAGTGTATTAGTTTTTGACAATGGTATAAGTGACCTGCCTAATATGGCTATAAAAGAATGGGATATTACTCAAAACCAGCTGAAGTTCCAATGGTCGCTTCCACATAAATATATGACGACCTCAATAATGGGTGGAGTTCGAAAATTATCTAATGGCAGCTTTCTAATATCAAATAGCGTTTGGGGAAATTTAATCGAGGTTAATGCAGATGGTGATATCGATTGGAGCTTTTTGTTTTCGCAGAACTCAAACTCTAAAAAACTATTTTGGCCAATAGGTACTGGTTTTTTTCGAGCTGAAGTTTATTTAGCAGGTCAATTTGAAAGCAAGGAGTCTCATTGATCTCGAGTATAGCAAATGTCTAATGTGAGCCGGCGAGATGTACTAAAAGGGAGTCTCATAGCCTTAGGATCGGGTTCCGTAGGTGCACTCGGTACTTGGGCTTATGTAAAACCCAAAAAAAGAGCAGAGCCTCACGCACAATTTGACGAGCGAGTACTCATGAGCTGTGAGAGCGCAATCGGACCTTCTCCGCAAGCTATGAATAGCCTAAAGAATTTGCCAGCCATTACACATAAGTATTTTTTTCATGCTGATAATTTGCGAATAGTTCGCAGTAGCCTCGCTATTGAAAACTCGGTAGAAAAAAATTTTATTGTGATGACCCCTGGGGCCCGCGAAGCGATACGCAGATGTATCGTCAATATCGAGCGTAACTTTAAAATTGAATCGCTTATAGTGACTGACCACGAATATCAAAAGGCACAGGAGGTAGCGGCCGAATTAAAAATGAAAGTGATAAAAATTCCGGCGGACTCGAAATTCAAACATGATTTAGATAAGTTTGGTAAGTCACATTTTCCATCTATTATTTATTTCTCAAATCCGCACCTTCCTTTTGGAGGATTCTTTAATCCGCTTGAAATTGAAAAATTTATGAGTCAGAACTCAGAGAACAATATTGTGTTGCTTGATGAGTGTTATATTCATTTTTTGGGCCCTGATTTTAAGAGTCAGAGCTGTACCGAGCTCACCAAAAAACATAAAAATCTCGTTATTTTTAGGACCTTCTCCAAAATCTACGGCTTGGCAAGTTTACGAGTGGGATATATTGTGGCGCATCCGTTACTACTTAAGCGTCTTTTTCCTTCTTCCTATGAAGATGAGGCGCAGGTGTCTGCGGCGGCGTTGGTTGCGGCGGTTCAGGCATTAGATGATGCTGATCATCTAAAAAAAGCTTGGAAAGTCAATTTTGAGATGAGGCGTGATTTACATGAGTTTGCGGATGCCAACCAGATAGAGACAATAGGCGGAGCCGGAAATTTTTTTACATTTTTAATTTCGGACCAGATATCTCCTGAAAAAATAAGAGTAGCTATGTCTCCCTATCTTATAGGTACCGGGCAGGCAAATAGAAAAACCTATATTCGTGTGGCACTCTCAGATCAAGAAAGCTTGAATCTTTTTAAAGAGAGGTTTTTGAAGCTTTTAAAGTCGTGACGATCATCTCACCGAAATAGAGGACCGATAAACTGTCTGCTAATTGGATCCTTCATTCGAAAAATTAAACCGTCTAAATAATAGTGTGCAAATGTGAATGACATTGCGATGGTTTGAACAAATTTGTACCAGGAGCCTCGCGGCGTTACTCCATTGGTAATAAGGCCTAAAAGGCCGAACTGAGTGTTTATTAGGTATAAACCGGCGATGAGAATGACTGATAATAGTATTGGTAGGTGCTTTGAAATATGAATTTTTTCTTCTGATTTCAAAACAATTTTTTTTGTTATAAAGAAATATTCTAACCCGTGTATGCCTACGATTGCTAGACCCGCGATACCCGATAGAAAGCTGAGTGGATATAGAAAAATGCGCAAAAGAAATAAATTCCTCTGATGATCCGAATTTTTTATTCTAAAGAGCAAGAGGGCAAGTCCACAAAAAGCGACAAAATGAAACACGCTTATTTTGTGGTAGGCGGCTTGCGAAAGTTGATGTGAATGATAAAAGATCAAGGCCACTACGTTGAGGGCAATAAGAATCATCAAAATATCGAAAACTTTTCGTTCAAATTTTCTTTCCTCTTCTAAAACTCCGATGTTCTGATTGTGTATAACTAGAATGCCGTATGACTGACTAAAGACGTGAAATATAGGATACAATACCCAAAATATATTTAGTGGAATCAAAAATAAAGAATTATTTGTATATCTAAAAAACGAATAAATAATATTGGTGAAAACAAAAAAAGAAAAAATGACCAATAATTTTTTAACAAATAATTTGTTCGACCTCTGTTTTAAAAGCCAAGTTTTAAATTCGGGCAAGGTAAACATCATGAAAAATGTCAATACAACGTGGATCGCGCCTCCTAGCACGATATAAGTCAAAAATTCTAAATATAATTCATTACTTTGACCCAGTTGCGGCTTGGAGTAGACTTGCCATATGCTTAAGAAAATAAATATCAACGTCAAAGCTACGCTTAGATATTGTTCGTTTTTAGTGAAGACCTTCATAGGGCAAATATCCTTTACCTCTAGGAGATAGGATACCCCACTAAAAAACCTTGTCCAACGTTTATAATGGAAAATCGGCTATAAACGAGGCAAAACATTCATTTTAAGATCAATCGAATCAGAACGATAATTCGCGCGTCTTAGTGGCAAAGTATAACCTTGAAGCGAATATCATTTACTTCGTTTAGGTCTATGGGTGATAATTTAGTGGCGGTCATTTTTAAAAAGGAAAGGTTGATGAATTTGCGTCGAATTGGCAAAATCGAGATTTTGTTGATTCCGATCTTTGTATTTCATATTTTGGATTTATACTGGAAAGGAATTAATCTTGATGAGCGATTTCTTTTAAATAGTGGCCGTGTCGCCCTTCTCTTTAAAAATCTAAAACCACAAAATCTGACCTGGGCTACTCTCTTGGGCGGAAGCCTGATCACATTTACTAAAATCGATTATTTCTATATATTTTTTGGATTTCGAATTCTCGTTCTGACTCTATTTTATCTTGCACTCTACTTTTTTTCTAGATCACAAAAGCTAAAGCCCGTTAGTGTTTTCATTTTATTTTTCGGATTGGCTTTTTCACATTCCATATTTTTTGATTATATTATTCAGCCACGTTACGACACCTTTATTTATATTCTTTTAATTTTCTACTTTGTTCTCTTTCAACTTGAGTCAGAGCTTTCAGTTTCTGCGGCATTTCTTTTATTTTTAATTAGTTTTTCTGGGATGAAGGGCGTCTTTTATTGTTTTGTTCCTGTTGGAATTCTTGGGCTAAATTTACTCAGGAGAAAATATACCTTGAAAAAGGTATTAAATTTTACAGGTTTCTTTCTTTGCTTATGGTCTGCTTGTTTTGCTCTTTTGTACCTTGCTGATCTCACGGGCCCACTCTTCGATACCTACGTCTCTCATTTCAAACTTGCGACTCAAACAGTTAAGGACCCCGAAATACAGAAATATTATTTCACAAGTGAGGCAAATGCAGGACTACTATTTTATATGACGACGTTTTTCTGCGTCTATCAGTTCTTAAAGACTCGAATTTATTTGCAATTGAAGTCTCCTGAATACCTTCTCGTTATGGGGTTTAGCTCACTTCTGTATTGTTGTCTTCATCCCAGGTTCCATTTTCCAATGCTTCACCCATTTCATTTAGCGCTCATACTTTCTGCCATTTTCTTTCTAGTTAAAACTGACACATCGAGGTTGCAATCGATATTTTGGAATGCCAAAGTTTTGATTCCATTTGTTCTAATATGTTTTTTACAAATCATTTTAAATCCATTTTTCTTCTTCTCATCTGATAAGCTTGATTATTTTTATAGTGGACTTAAACCGGATATTCAGAAAATTAAATATCTTGAGCAAGCTATTCCAATCGCTGCTAGCGTCTTTGATCCGACCTCTTTCGTGCTCAACAGAAAGCCTTGTATTGAAGAATGGTATTTGGACCATCCCTACAACTATTTGCGCTTAGCTGGGCAATGGCAAATAAACTTAGACTTAACCAAATGCGACTATGTCATTATGAATGGGAGTTCGCTTTATTTGGGTTACGAATCAGGCCAACAGCTTTTTTCTAATTTTGAGATGGTAGGTTATTTTTTGTATAAAAATAAAGCTTTTGTGGAATCAAAAACATCAAAATGACGCCCTTTTGACACTCAAAGGATATTCCAAAGTCTCAAAATATTCGCCAAATTCGTATAATATTTCGAATTCAAAATGCATACTTTGAGTGGACTGGATGACATGTGTGCACTGGCTCAAATCCAGACCGACGAGCCATCTTTTTTTTGCGACCTGATCACTATGAGGAGTGTCCAGATACCACTCCTTTGTACATGGAGTGGCGTAGTATAGAAGCCCAACCGGATCAAACAGCTTATGATCTGCGGGCAGCAAAGATTTAGCCCTTTCAGGAAAATCTATTGTACTCTTGAGAACATAACCATCCCTATTCAGATGCATATGTTCGTAAAAAAAATAAGGGTTGTTTGAGAATTGCATCGCAGTTGCAATCAGTAGCCCCGCGAAAAAAATATAGCTTTTTACGAACACTCTCCAGGAGTTATGAATAGCCATCGTTATCAATAGGGCGCCCATTAAATCAGCCGCGCAGGTCATAAATACAAATGGTCTTGCATGATTAAAAAAATAAAGCCAGCCGAGAACAAAAACTAAAAAAATATAAAAAGAAACTTCTTTTCTATATAGTCGAAAGAGTTTTTGGCGAAAGAAAATGACTATTGAAGTTAGGACTAAATAGTAGAAAGTCGGACCCTTTAACAAGTGAGTACTCAAACTATACTTTAACGTCTCGATATCTGTCGATCGTGCTTGCGCTTGCCACCACACATCTTTGAACGTATCAATAAATTGAGGTAGAACGCCTGCCAATGCAAAGAGGCCTATGAGTATAGTGAGAAGTAAACACAACTTAAAAAGATATTTAAGTAAAGTGCTCAATTGTTTTCGGTCAAAAAAAAACCTTGAATTGAAAAAAGACAAAGAATAGCGCCAAAATAATATAGGCCCTTTAATGTCGATGCCACTAGAGTCAACGATATCAATAGCGAGCGTAGCCCAAATTCGCGCTTTTCAGCAATGCAAACTAAGAAAAGAAGCGATAACATAAAAATAGAAGTATCGTATCTCGCCTGCGACAAATAATATAACGAGGATGGGTGTAAAAGAAAAACCAAAAGAAAAACAGAGGCCGACCAATTCGAGTTTGTGATTTTTCGTGGGACGGCCCATATCGAAAATAGTACGATGGCCAAGTCAATAAAGCGAGTTCCGAGAAATACAAGTTTAAAGTTTGAGGTCCAGCCAAGCCATATTCCGATGATAAAACTAAAGGGAGTGACGAGTTGCGGGTGAATATCCTTTAGAAAAAATTGAATGTAGCTTGTTCGCATTAAAAAGGTTTCGTCGGCGAAGAAAGCTCGATTTTGAATTTCAGGAATTAAAATGAAAAGAAGACCAGAAATAAGAACTAAAAACAAAATAAGAGGTGTGCTTTTGAAAAAGCGAATGATTTTGTCTTTCATGACTTTATCCCTTAAGGTTTAGTTATGAAATGTTCTCGTCTTAAGGAAGAGATTGCAATGTTTAGTTTGGGAAGCTCCAAGTTAAAATCAGCAATTGTGTATGGCTTGTTTATATTTGCGATTGATTCTTTCTTAATTTTTAATCGAATTCAAAAGGTCTTAGACTTTCAAGCCAGTATAAAACAAAAAAACTATGAGGTTTTTGCGGGAGTCTGGGAGGTTCTTATTTCACATTCGATTTTGATTATTGGTCAAATCGCCTTTTGTCATTTAGTTTTGGTTGCTTTCGATATCAAAAAAAAGCTTTATTTTTACCTTG
>JAYUEB010000569.1:0-11072 GCA_043739525.1 Bdellovibrionales bacterium | reverse complement strand
AGGAAGTAGTATGTGAATTTAAGAGAATCCACAATACATAGAAGACTAGATGCAAAAATGAAGCTCGGGGGCATGGAGGCCCCCGACCTTCTCGGGGTTCTAATTTTTGCAGCAATTATGAATTTGATCTTCGGTCGCATGAGCTTCGCATTTGTGTTCGTGATCATCATTCCGCTGCTGCTTTTGGTGGCGCTCTATTTCGGAAAGCGCGGTAAGCCAGATGGATATATGATTCACCTGGCAAAGTTTTATCTGACGCCAGGCTTTTATGCTGCCGGAGAAAAAGCAAAACAAAATGAGATCCAATTATTCAGAAAGATTTTAAAATGAATCATTCAATTAAAGACAGTTTGAAGCTTTGGCATATTGACGGTCAATATTTAGTTTTCAGTGATGGATCGCTCGGCTCTGGCTTTAAACTGACTGGTTACGATATCAGCTGCAAGTCTCCTGATGAGATCAATCAGTTTGGTGCTGGGTTTGAAAATTTGCTTGTGACCTTACCTGAAAACTATTCACTTCAGTTTTTTTATAAATTGTCTCCAGACGTGAGTGAGTTGATTGAAAAACACAAAGAGGTATCAAAAGATTGCATTGATCTTTATCAGCCGATTCGTGATGCGAGAATCAGTTATCTTTTAAGAAATGAGCTCGATAAGAACTATTTCGTACCTGAGCTTTATTGTTTTATTAAAAGTCCCACTCACCGATTTCGCAAGCGTAAATTTTTTGAAAAGTCTCAAAACTATTCTCAACTGACACGAACTGAGTTTGACACTCATAAATCGAAATTTGAGCGCGCCCTAAATCAGATCGAGTCAGGTCTCAGCGGCCTCAAACTTTTGCCCTTGCGTCTTAGCCCTAAAGATTGGTTTGAGCTGTCGTTTTCATACTTGAATTTCTCAAGAAGTGAAAGCGTTGGAACCCCCGATCTACGAAACAACTTTGATCAAACACTTGTGGATCAGCTGGTGTTGTCAGATATCAATGTCGAGCGAGATGCGATTCACATTGGCGACAAGCAATTTCGAGTGATCACTTTAGGAGTACTGCCGGAGCGAGCGACCTTTTCAGCTATGATTGATGCTTTACGAAGTTGCCGTTTCATTTCTGGCTTTGTCAGAATTTAAAAATTCTTGATCAAAGAAAAGAATTATCGCGACTAGAAATGAGTCGAAGAATTGCGCATTCGATGGCTTCAGGTCCACAAAATGTCTCTGACATCGAGAGCGAATCGAAACGAGATCAGATTGAGTCTCTCATTCGCGAGTTGCACGGAGGATCTGAGCGACTTGTGCAAATTGATTTTAACGTCATCATTTGGGGAGAGAGCAAAGAGGAGCTTGAAGGAAAAACCGATGAAGTGTTGAGAGCCTTTCGAGGACTCAATCAGGCCGAAGGACTTCATGAAACTTACGCCGGAATTGATGCATTCTTGGGTGCTGTACCAGGTGTATGCAGTGGGTTTCGCCATAAAAAAGTGAAGTCTTCAAATGCAGCCGACCTCATTCCGCTTTATTCGTGTTGGCGTGGCAATAGTCGGCCTGTAGTTTTGCTACCCAATCGCGAGAACGCACTTTTCTCGATCGATCCCTTTGCAAAGGAACTCCCCAACTGGAATGGTCTAGTTTTTGGCGGTTCTGGAGCTGGTAAGAGTTTTACGCTTTCCCAACTCGTGCTGCAATTCTACGGGCAAACGCCACGGCCAAAAATTATCTGGATTGATAATGGTGCTTCGAGCGAGCGGGTTCTCGAGGTTCTTGACGGTGAGTTTATTGATCTCCACCTTGAGTCAGGAATTGCACTCAATATGTTTGATTTGAATATCGGCGAAACTGTCCCAGAGCCATCGAAAATCAAGTTGATCCTCGCAGTTCTCGAACTCATTTTGAAAGACGAAGAGAAAAAAGGTCTTCCTAAGAGAGAGAAAGCACTTATAGAAGAGGCGATTTTTGAACTCTACAAAAATGTGAAAGACCGAACGCCGAGAATTTCTGATTTGAGAGAGGCTTTGCAAAAGCACCATGAAATTGAAATGAAAAAATTTGCGCAGGTGTTGTATTCCTGGACCAATGAAACGGCTTACGGTCGAATGCTCGATCGCGAAACAAACGTGAAGCTCAATAAAGATCTCATCACCATTGAGATCAAAGGGCTTGATACGCATCGAGATCTAAAAGATATTTTTTTGCTGCTTTTCACAAGCTTCATCAAACAAGAGGCTGCAAGAGATCTTGAAACTCCGTATTTGCTCATCATCGACGAAGCTGCACGCTTATTTTTGACTCCAAGTGGAAAGGATTTTGCGATCGAGTGCTATCGAACATTTCGAAAATATAATGCAGGCATTTATTGTATCTCTCAAAACTATCGAGATTTTCTAAGTGATCAAGAGCTCTCTGATAGTTTGATGCCCAATACAACAAACGTCATTATTTTGCGCCAGCGAAAAATTGATTGGGAGGACTTCAAATCTGCCTTTGATTTTAATGATGCTCAAGTTGAAGCCATTAAGAGTCTTGAGATCGTGAAGAGAAAGTATTCTGAGTTTTTTTTGATGCAAGATGAAAATCAGGCGATTCTTCGCTTAGTACCTGAGCCTCTAAGTTATTGGATCTGTACGTCGGACGGAAATGACAAATCTAGAATTGCAGAGATGGAAGCTCGATATCCGAATGAGACAAAAATTGAAATCTTAAAAAGATTGGCGTTTCAAGATGCAGTTTAGAATATTTAAAAATCAAATTGACCGTTCTAAAAAACTCTTTGCGGCGATTTTTATTGTTGTAAGCTTCTCAAACACCAGCTTCGCATTTACCGATGGCTCTGGCTGGGTTCAAGTTACTTATCTTTCAAAAATTTTGATTGAAAATATCAAGCACTACTATCAACTCAAAATGTTGATCGACCAGGCTCATGAGCAAAACGATTATATCAGGCTCATCAACTCTGGTCTTGATAATTCGATTGCGATGCTTGAAACCCTACCGGTAAAAGATGAAAAGATTCTGGCTGAGCTAAGAGACTTTCGAGCAGCCATAGGTAAGGTTTCTGAGATTTACGGTAACGCTCCAAAGAGTCAGGAAAACGCAATGCAAAGTCTTCACGATCAAACGATTGCCGAGAGTTTTGAGATGGTGAATTCATTTAAACAGTTTTCAACAGAGCAAGAAGAAAACTCAATGAGAATTGTCATTCAGAGTCGAGACGCTTCGCCTAAAGGTGCGATGAGAATGCAGGCCGAAACCAGTGCTGAGATATTAAATAGTTTATCACAGCTGATTCGTCTCAATACTCAAATGCTGAAGCTACAAAGTGAGCAGTTTGGTATGGCTAACAAAGTTGGCAAAGAGAGTGTCGCGAATTTTCAAAAGGTAAATGTCGATCTTGGAAATAGCTTTCATGGGTTTACTCCCGACATGAAGTTTGAGAGATTTTAGTTGTTTGATTACTTAAGTGATGTTGGGCGAGGTCTCAGAGAAGAGCTCGTTCAAGTTTACTGGATCTTACTCGTACCTCTGGTTTTGGGACTCATCGTTTTAGAATTTCTGAAAGAAGAAAATCCTAATATTAGAGATATTTTGAGAAGAACAATTGTATCGGTACTTCTCCTTTATAGTTTTGAGTACACGATGTCGATCGTTGCAACTATTGGCGACGGGATCACAGACCGCATTGATGGTTTACAGAAACTATGGGACGTTTTAAAAAATCTGGGTCCGAACTATCACAATACAAGCGGTGAATGGTTTAACTTAAGAGAGACGACGCTCTACTTTTTTAGTATTGCAGCTTATATTATCGCCTATCTGGGGTTTTTCGTTTCAGTTGCACTCATTCATTTTGTCTGGACGATTTTATTTGTATGCTCACCGCTTATGATTCTGGCCTATGTGAGTAGAGCGTCTGCTCACGCGACTGCAAGTCTCTACAAAGGACTTATTCAAGTCATAATTTGGAAGGTGCTGTGGAGCATTTTGGGAGTTTTACTCTTAAAGCTCGCCATGAATCCCCAAGTCACTGGCATGGAAGACTATTTGATGTCGATCATCATCAATCTCTCAATTGGCGTCTCAATGCTGTTTATTCCGGTCGCGACAAAGTCACTCATTAACGACGGAATGCAAAGTGCTGCGGGAGCACTCGCGGCGATTCCTGCGATGGCAGTTGGCTCGGCTGTTAAATTTCAAGCGACAGCACTAGCAAAAAAGCTTGGTGGAGGAGTCGTATCTACGGGGCGATTTGCAGCAAAACCTCTGACGAATCCAATTGTCGGACGTGCGGAGCTTTTTAGAAGAAGAACTGAACCGAAATTGAGTCAAGCCAAGCAAAAATATTCGGAACTGTTTATGCCTGAAAAATATAAAGAACAATTAAAAAAAGACAGAGGAAATTATGGACGCAGATTTTGAAAAAGTGAATAGTGAAAAAACTAAAGCAGCTGAAAAACAAGATGGCTCGACCAAAAATGACCGACGTGAAGTCGCGTCGGCAATTGACCATTGGCTTTCTGTAAATCATCAGCTGAGAACGCAAAAAATTGTAAGTATGGGAGTAGCCCTTGTCGGGTTTATCTTTTTAGGACTTACTTTGTTTGAAATGTTTCGGGCTCCACTTGTCGTATATGAAGGTGAAAAAGGTCGAATCCCATATTTAGCTAGTAGCAAAAGGCTCAATATCGACGAAGAACAAATTCAGAGATTCGTAACTGAGTTTTTATATCTATATAATAGATGGGAGAAGCTTGAGCCCAACGACATCGCAAAACAAATTGAACCCTACACGACTGACGAGCTTCTTTCAAAGATAAGAGACATCCTCAATCAAAGAAAAAATAGAGATTTTAAGGGGCGCGAGGTATCTCAAGACATTGCTCATCTCAAAATTCAAGTGAGTGAAAAAGCAATAATTGCTAGCTTTGACAAAGTTCTGCATTTAAATTCGATTCCGCTCATTGTGCCGACGCAGGTGTCGTTTCAATTGACTAACGGCAATTCAACTAAATGGAATCCACTTGGCCTTTATGTGAATGGAATGCTTGAGCATGAGGGTTCTGAAAAATAGTTTCTGCCTCTTGGCTTTCGCGATTAGTAGCTTTGTAGCACAGTTTGCTTTTGCTGATGGTGTACGTGTGGTGCATGTGCGTGGCGATGAGATTGTGCCAATTTATTTGAACCTCGGTAAATCGACTGTTTTAAGATTTCGGGAGCGACCTAAAAAAATAGTTATCGGCAATCAAAACTATTTCGGCGTTGAGTATATTGATAACGACGTAGCACTTCAGCCGATTGGTGGTGTGAAGACAAATCTCTTTGTCTATACAGAATCTAGAACTTATGGGTTTCATTTAATTGTTGGCTCAAATCGCTACGACGATCTTGTTCGTGTCGAATGGGATCTTTTGCAAAATTCTAGAAAGCGAACTGCCGAACCTAGCGTCTCGCGGCGATTTGAAAAGAAAAAAGTATTTGAGAATTTGTCGGTGATGCTTGGTAAAGATACTTTGATCAAGGCTTTGGTGATTCAATATTCTCCAGAACATGACATGTATGTGTTGGACTTGAGTATTAATAATAAATCAAATTCGACTATGGATCTCTCTAGACTCAAACTCATTGCAAATCGAAAAGGCGTGTCGCTGGCTAAGCAAATCCTCGTTAAAGACAATGAGACGATCAAAGCGAAGGGGCTGGGTCACCTGCGCTTATTTTTCAAACCTGAAAAGCAAGCTGACTTAACAATTTCGATCGAAATGAACACCGAGCACACGAGTTTCAATATTGCTAAGGTCTATTTAAAATGAAACCGTTTTTAATAAACATTTTCTGGACCAAACCGAAAGCACTTTTCAAACTTGGATACGATAAAAAAGAGGGACTCAAGAGTATTCTGAATAGTCCGATTTTTTGGATGGTCTTATTTATCTTAGCGTCGGTCATGTTCTTGCCAACGATTTGGCTCCTGCTTCATGTCGATACCAGTTTCATAGGCCATTCTGAGAAAAGGCTTGTGACAGAAGCTAATTCCAACTCTGGGGTGACAGGGGTCTCAGTAGATCCGCGTGTGAAAAGCCTATTGACCAGTTCCAAAACCAATAAGACCCAAGGCTCTGGAAGGACTGGTACGATCTCGAGACTCAACTACAAAGCGACGCAAGTGATAGCAAGAGACAATGCGGGTGATCCGTCAAAAACAGTTCCGATCGGTACAAGCCTGATCGGTAAAACTCTCACTTCGATCGACACGAGAGAGCCGAATCAGACCATAAAAGTCTTGCTACCTTATGGCGGCAAATCAAAAGTCGGTGCTGAGATTGAAAAAAACACGATTCTCTTTGGACGGGTCACTTATTCTGGCAAAGGTGAAAAAGTCTATTTGAGTCTTAATAAAGCACTCTCACCAGAGGGACGTGAGTTTGAAATCGAGGCTCAAGCTTTGAATCCAAAAGACTACTCTCCCGGCCTTGCGGGGACCGTCAACAGGAATTCAGACATGCGAGTTTTATCGGCTGTTGGGTTAGCTGTCGTTTCGGGAGCTAGCGAAATTTTGACTGAAAGAGAAATGGTAAATGGTATGTCGGCACCAAAGCTTGAATTGCAAAATGCAGCATACCAAGGAATTTCGAAATCTTCGGAGGCTGAAGCAAGTCGCGAAGCTTCGAAATTAAATGAGTCTGAAGATTATATCACCATCCCTGCTGGGAGTGATGTGATCATCGCTTTGACAAAAAGTTATATAGAAAAATAAAAAAGATAAATCGGAAAGGATTTTAATTTGACCAACGATATTAAAAACGGCGGCGCAATGGAGAATATCTTCGTTGCCTGTTTGAAGTTCTGTCAGCTATTTATGACAACCTCAATAAGAGGGCTTGGCATTTTAGTGCGAAGACATCCAGACTGGGCATTAGTAATTATGATGTGCTGGGGAGCCAATTCGACTCTTATGGTGTTTGCCAATAATCTTCACTTACGAGTTTTATACCGGCTGGCACCCCATATTTTCAATGAGAGTTTTCTTTCTGGGATGCTTGAGTACGGAAAATTCTTTCACATCTTGCTGGTCTTTCTTCCGCCGATGCTGTTCATTGGTTTCGTTTTAGGCATAAGAGCTATGCTACAATGTTGGCGTCCTAATCAAGATTTGAAACACATCGGGCTTAAGACTGCCACTGGCGAAACTCCACGGGTCATCAGCGTTGAGCATCTAAAAGACACTCGAGTAAAATATGTTCTATCAAGCAAAGGCATCGGACTTGATCAGTATGATGCAAAAAAAGGATCTCTTGAAACTGCCTGGGGAATGATTATTGAGTCCATAAAGCCTTGTGAGAATAATCGCAGGTTCGTTGAAATTTACCTTACTCCCAAAGAAATTCCAAAAATGGTCAAGTACCACGACTGCTCGCCTTATCTCAAGGGTCAGTTGGGCTTCCTAGTTGGTGAGTCTAGAATGGGTTTGATTGTTAAAACTCTTAAGGCCCTGCCGCATTTGTTGATCTCAGGAACTACAGGTCAGGGTAAGAGTAATATCTTTAAGCTTATTCTTCTTTGTATTTTAAAATGCACGAAGCACATTCAGGTATACATTTTAGATCTCAAAAAAGGTGTCGAGGCCAGTGACTTTAACGGTCTTAAAAATGTTAAAATCGCCAAAGATGAAAACGAAGCTGTAAGTATTTTGTCGCAAGTGCGAGAAGAGATGATGAGGCGTTTCACTTTTATGGAATCACGAGGAGTGAAATCAATTGATTCCGTGAGAGACAAAAAAGACATCATTGTGATTGCTGTCGATGAGGCTTCTGAACTTTATGCCAAGGGTAAAATGAATAAGGATCGCGCCCATCAGATCGCCAAAGCACGAGAATTAACTGAGGAAATTTCAAAACTTGGACGTGCGGCGGGTGTGCATTTGATCCTCGCTACTCAAAAAGTCACTACCGAAACGATCGACACAAAGATCCAAGAAAATCTCGGTGGACGAATTTGCTTCAGAGCAAATACATTACAGGGATCAACAACTGTACTTGGCAACAAAATGGCTTACGAATTGCCAGACATTAAGGGTCGAGCAATTTGGGCGAACGGCACCGAGTTTACCGAAGTTCAAACGCCATTTTTAGACGACGAAACACTCATTTCTGAAATTGATGAGCTCAAAAAAGAACATGAGCACGAGAAATATCTCACGTTTCAGCCCATGATTGAGATCTCTCAAAAGTTGACTGAGAATATTTCTGTGCAAGCCCAATCGGCGAAGACAGTGACAAAAGGCCAATTAAGTGACGCAAGAAACGAAAATTCTTCATCTTCTGTTTGAGAATAAAGTGATGACGAGATCGCAACTTAGGAGCCAAGTCTTTCCGACCGTTGTTAAAAGCCGGGTTTCGAAAGTGATCGGAGGGCTTCAGCGAAAGAAGTGGCTCGACACAAGACTCTACGACACTGAAGAGAAAAACAATACGCTGATTTATTCGCTCACCGATACATCAAAAGCGAAAGTTTGCGAGACTTATCCGGTAAAAATTGATTCAGAGATACGCAGATCAGACGCAATCGCGCACGATCTGACTCTGGTCGATATCAGAAAGTCACTTGAATCTAAGGACTCTGTCGTCAGATATATTCCTGAAAATGTTCTTCAATGCTGCGTGAATGTGAAGGATAGTGACTTTATAAAGCCATTTGCTGAAGTACGAAGTGATGCTGTCGTTGGAATTAACACCAAAACCGGAATTATCTACGGAGCTTTAGAGTATGAACCTTCACAAAAATCATCGGCCAGATATGAGAAGAAACTTTTAGAATATTACTTGAGAACTGACATTAGGCTTATCATATATGTTCATACTAATGACTGGTTGATAAAACAAATTCGCAAGGCCGAAGAAAATATCGGTCAGACTCAAGCTTCTAAAGTGTTCTTTGTTAAACTCGATCAGATACTTTTACCTAACAAGCCGGTCACTTTTTTTGGTAAAGACGGCAACAAATTTGAACTCGCCTAGGCATCCCGGTTGAACAAACTGGGCTGTGTGAACTTTCGAGAAACGGGTTCACCCTCGGTTTCTTGCTAAGTCCCTGAAACCACTTAAATGATAAATTCCATAGATTAACTCAGTCCAATGGATGACGAGTTTTTGATTTAAACAATTTTTATAGGAGATAAATGAAGATAGACGTTTTGAAAATGATGATTTTGATAATCCCGATGATGGGATGTGCAACGATGAAAGAGTCTTTGATGTTAGGAGTTGGTACTGGTGCTGCAACAGGTGCAGTTGCTGGTTTGGTAGTTGGGAAACAACAGTCGCAGGCTGCTTTGACAGGTGCCGCGATCGGAGCTGTAGTTGGAGGAGTTGCCAGTTACTTTATTCACGATAGTATTGAAACTCGAGACTCGAAAGTCAGACGCGAGACTCTATTTAATCTTGAAAAGTTTAGCGTATCAAGGCCAGCGACTCTTGAGAAAGCTCAGGATGATTATATAGTCGATCAATCGAAAGTTGAAACCCAATGCTTTGATACAGAAGTTCACGGCAGCAAACTCATTGAGGCTCACTGTGAGTCGGTCATTGTCGGCAGTCCGGAATGGGCTAAGAAGAAATCAAAGTATAGGAACAATCAAGGTGAGTAGAAAAATGAATGATGAAATGAGGATTGATCTCGATTCAAAGGCAGCCGTCGCCATCGAGACAATGCTCAGTGAATTACGAGCGAAGCCAGGAGTAAGTATCTGCCCGTCTGATCTCACAAGTTGGATAGTCAAAGATTTCTATAGGGCCAGCTTTAAATCAAAAGTAGACAGACTCGAAAGTGATTTTGTAAATGTGAAGAAGCTTTTTAGAGATTCACTCAAAAATATGGACGACAAAAATTTAATTGTATCGCTCGAAGACTTTGTAAAACGACATCGCAAAAAATCGCCGGCAAAAAATGCAATAGCTCCGGCGTCTCAGCCGCCGCCAGAGCCAGCGTAGAGTATGTCAGTAAGACTTAAAAATGACTTGGCCAAATGCTATTTTAATTTTGAAATTTTGAAAATGAAAAATCTTTTTCTTGATTGACGATGAGCGCTCAAGGTAAATTAGTGCATGTACTGAAGTCTCAAAATTTAAGTGAGCCTTCAGAGTTCTTTGAAAATTCAATATGGTTAAACACAGGTGAAGCGGCAATTTTTTTGCGAACCACGCCTAAACAAATTAGGAAGTGGTGTTACCAAGGGAAAATCAAGGCCTACAGATTACTGGGACGAAGTTTGCGATTCAAGAGAAGTGAACTTGCCTCCTTATTTATAGGAGGATCGAAGTGAGTATTTCGTCGTATAAAACGGAAGTTGCGCCTGGAGTATTTAAAACCTTTTATTTGGTTATTGCCGAAGGCATTAATAAATATACCAGACAACGAATTCAAATGAAAAGACGTGGAGTTGTCTCAGAACCAAAGGCTCAAAGACTGTATCGAGAACTTTGGAGTCTTTGCCGAGAACAAAGGCCAGATCTTCCAGCCATTAAGAACTGGGGAGAACTCAAGTCATTTTACTTTGAGCATATTCGCTCAAAAGTTAGAACGCCTGAAAATCCTCTCGGTTTTAATCCGAAAGCTGTCGAATCCAAGATCAGTAGATTTCATCACCTTAAACATTGGGATGAGCTGCATTTAGATTTGATCACACCGATCTTTGTAAAAGATGAGCTAGACCGACTCGAAGAAAAAGAGATCGTGAGTCGATCATTGAGCTCTGAAATACAAAAAGAATTGAGATGTGTATTTTCTTTCGCTAAGGACACGGGACTTCTCAGCGTTAATCCTTTAGATGGATTAAAAAAGAGAAAAGTGCCCAAACGAAAAAAAGCAGCTCTCAATCACGGTGAGGTAGAGCGACTTCTATTAGAAGCCAAGAAATGTAAGCATCCGTACTTTCCGATTTGGTTGCTCTCAGTTACTTTGGGATTAAGACGAAGTGAGCTCGCCGGTCTAAAGTGGATCGACATTGATTTTGAAACTAGGCTTGCTCATATTAGGCGGCAGAAAATTCCTGGAGAGGGCATTGTTAATTTTCCGAAAGATAAG
>JAYUEB010000568.1:0-3686 GCA_043739525.1 Bdellovibrionales bacterium | reverse complement strand
TTTTTCGATTAAAAGGAAATATCCTTGAAGCCTGGGAATCGCAATGCCGAGAGAAAGTTTTTGCAGCGAAACTTCAAAGCCATCCAGCACTTCTCAATGAAATTCCAAAATTCATTGATCAACTGATTTTAACAATACATCCTGATTTCAAAACAGACATTGAGGCCAATTGCAAAGTCGCTCGTGATCACGGCGAAGAGCGATCAAATTTGAATGCGTACAATCTTGATCAAGTTATTTATGAATATCAAATATTGAGAACTCTTTTAGTAGAAATATTGGAAGGCGAAGCTCCTTTGCATTCGAAGGTCCGCAAACTGATCCATGAATTTATGGATCAAGGTATTCGAAAAGCAGCAGCACGGTACGCCGAGATTGAGCTCATCGGAGAGAAAAATCAACGACGAATGAGCGACCGCTATCGCCAAGAATTTTTTGCATTTTTCATGCAAGCTCCAATTGCAATCTGTGTACTGGATGGCCCCGAACATATCTTTACTTTATCCAACCCGCTTTATGACAAGCTTGCGGATCGAATCGTTATTGGGAAAAAAGTTCGCGACGCCTTCACCGAAGCAGAAGTCGGTCCATTTTTTGAAATTCTTGACCGCGTTTTCCTGACGGGCGAACCCTATGTCGGTAAAGAGACATCTGTCCCTTTAGTTGATCTAAAGGGTGAAGTTCGCGAACGATTTATCGACTTTGGTTATCATCCGATACGAAATTCTGAAAATAAAATCACATCTATTTTAGCATTTCACATCGATGTGACTGATCAGGTTCTTGCTCGGAAAAATTTGGAAAATAGCGAAGCTCGACTTATACAAACTCAGGAAATGCTGAATTCCATGAAGCAAATCGCAGAACACGAACGTGCAAAACTTGCGGCCGTTTTTGCGCAAACTCCAAGCGCGATTGCCGTGTTTGAAGGTCCTGATCATGTCTTTACAATGGCGAATCCCGCTTACTTGTCGCAGTTTTTTGGAGGCCGGCAGGATTTGATCGGCCAGTCAGTCCGCGCAGCTGTTCCTGAAGCCGTCGAACAAGGTTTTGAAAAATTGCTGAACCATGTTTATCGAACCGGAGAACCCTACATCGGCACTGAAACACCGATCGATCTGCTTCAACCGGATGGAAAATTGCGGACGTTTCGCCTTAACTTAGTTTATCAGCCCTTACGCGATACCTCAGGAAAAATAATAGGAATTGTAGCCGTCATCACCGATGTCACTGATCAGGTCGCCGCGCGAATAAACTTGCAAGAAGGCGACGCTCGTCTGATCAAAAATAAAGAAATGCTTTCCACCACAGTTCGCGTTGCCAAGGTTGGATTTTATGATTGGGATATCCAAAAAAATTCGGTCACCTTCAGTGAGCAGTTTCGAAATGACTGGGGCGTTGAATCTATGGGTTCGCTTGAAGAAGCCCTCGCCAGAATCCACCCAGATGACCGAGAAAATACGACTCATCTCATTGAAAAATCGATCAGAGATCGAACTCCGTATTTTACAGAGTATCGCGTGGTACGACCAGATGGTCGTACCATTTGGATCGAAGCTCATGGAGTTGTCGATTATAGCTTTGATGGCACACCGATTCGTTTTTACGGGACTTCAATCGACATTACAGCCCGCAAGTGTGTTCAATTTCAACTTCAATTCGAAAAACATAAGCTTGAAACTGTTTTTAAAGATTCACCGGCTGCAATGGCTATGTGGTGCGGGTCAGAATTAATATTTGAAAAAGTAAATCCAAATTACCAGGCCATTTTCGGCGATCGTGAGCTCGTGGGTAAATCACTTCTTGAGGCTTTACCTGAATTAAAAGGCCAACCATTTTACGATATGTTAAAAAAAGTCTTCGAAACTGGCGAGCCCGTCGTTGCTCATGAAATGTTGGCCAAGATCATTCGAAAAAAAGGCGGTCCACTCGAAGACCGGTACTTCGATTTCACCTACGTCCGGGTTGATGATCCGAATGGTAAACCTTATGGGGTTTACGATCATGCCATAGACGTCACAGACCGTATCGTCGCACGCATGCAACTTCAGACGGCAAAGAGCGATGCTGAAAAAGCGAACCAAACGAAGTCATCGTTTCTTGCCAACATGTCTCACGAAATACGAACGCCATTAGGTGCTATCCTGGGGTTTACTGATTTACTTAAAGATAGTGATCTAACGCTCAAGGAGCGCAACCAATATCTTGAAACGATTTCGCGAAACGGCAAAGCTTTGACAACGATCATTGATGATATACTTGATTTAGCGAAAGTTGAATCGGGTAAGCTCGACATAGAAAATTTGGATTTTTCGCTTTTTGATTTGATTGATGAAGTTATGGATATCTTTCGCGAACGCACGCGTTCTAAAAATATATTCCTTCGCGCCCAGATCAATAAAGATACGCCAGCCAGAGTTTTTTCGGATCCAACCCGTATTCGGCAGATTTTAATCAACGTGGTCGGCAATGCTGTGAAGTTCACGGCCAGTGGCGGAGTCACGATTGAAGTCAGCGCAAATGATAACAGAGACGAAAAAACTCAATTTACAATTTTGGTGAAAGATTCCGGCGTCGGTTTAACCTGTGAACAGAAAGAACGTCTGTTTCAACCGTTCACTCAGGCTGACAACAGCACAACTAGAAAATTTGGCGGAACAGGGCTGGGCCTTGCCTTATCCAAACGCCTGGCCAACGCCATCGGTGGGGATATTTTTATCGAAGATAATGAGGCCGCACAAAATGGCTGTACTTTTAGATTCACATTTATCGCTATTGTTCCTAAGCAAGTCGCGAATGAAGTGAAAATTAAGGATTATAGTCAAAAAAATAAAGAAAAAAACATTCAACTACTTTCAGGTATTCGAGTTTTGTTAGCGGATGATTCCTCTGACAATCAACTGCTTGTGCGATTGTTACTCACAAGACATGGTGCAATAGTAGATTCTGCGAACAACGGTGTAGAGGCCTTCAAGATGGGAATTGAGGGTAATTTTGACATTGCTCTGATGGACATCCAAATGCCAGAGATGGACGGCAATAAGGCGACCCGCGCACTGCGCGAAGCTGGGTTTAAGAAACCAATTGTTGCGCTGACTGCCCACGCCATGCCGGAAGAGCGCGCACGTATGCTTGCAGCTGGATGTAACGGGCATTTGACGAAACCGCTGAACAAAACTGAACTTATTGAAACAATCGAACGGCTAACTAGTTATAATAAGAACAATAGTGAACGACGAAAAGATCATTAGATAACCAAAATTGCTTTTGCTCCATAACGGAGTAAGAAGTCAGGATGATGACTGCCGTGCTAAAAACATTAAATCGTAACGAAACGGCAAGTTGCCTCGCTAAGGTGAAGGCAGAAATTCTAAATAAATGGGAAGAGCAAGCCCGTGAAAGAGTTCCCGCAGCCAAAGAAGAAAGCCAACTTGCACTTCGCGATTCACTGCCTCAATTCTTGGATCAAATGATCAAGATGCTGGCGAGTGCTGATCTCAAAGTTGACGCCGAAAGAAGTTCCGAAGTCGCTCGCGAGCATGCTGAGGACCGTTCAAATTCACCCGAATATAGTCTCGATCAAGTCATCTACGAGTACAGTATTATCCGCTCAGTCATTGTAAAGTGTTTGGAAACCGAAGGTCTGGTCGATTTGCAATCTCTTAGTCTCATTCATGAGTTTATCG
>JAYUEB010000567.1:0-11114 GCA_043739525.1 Bdellovibrionales bacterium | reverse complement strand
CCTTTTCCCCATGTTGGTGTCTAAGTAACTACAATCTGGGTTTAATTTTAAAAAAGGCTAGCTATCTTTCTAGATCTCATGAAATATCCGGGCTAGGCGAACATACTCAATATGATTTGAAACAAGTGATTCATCGTCGAGAGTTTTATTATATCCGAAGGGATGATTGTAAACGATCGAATCGAATTCACGAACTTCAGCTGAGCGAGCTGAGTTGTCATCGGGGTGAGGCATTGCTGAGGTAATCGTGTAATATTTAAAAGTATTAGGAACTTCGTGGCTCTTCCACCATTCCGTACGCTCTTTGGTGCGAAGTTGTGTTGCGCCGGTAAGTACTTCTTGAATGGCATCACTAAAGCGTTGGACGTTATCGTTTAAATTTAATAAGTAAGAATCGTCTGTCAATTTAAGATGTCTCGCAAGCATCATAACCAGTTTACCTGTCGAGTTTGTATCCGCTCTAAATTGATCCTTTAGATCTCCGATTTTTTCTTTGATCGATTTGTGTTTTTTGGGGCCTGTTGAGTAGGTCAACAAGAAGTCTGCGAGTTTTCCAAACTCGACCATGTTGTGATCGAATGCCAGGAGCTGGTTTTCTCTTGTATTTGGAGAGGCTTGCTTGAGGTTCTTAAGAAGTTTAGAAATATGAGAAAGTTCCTGAGCCGCCTTTTCTTTTGAATCAAGTGTTGCATCTGCAAGTGCAGTTCCGAAGACAACTCCAGAATAAGAAACTAATCCGCGTAAGTTCTTTAAATAATTTTTACCATCTGCTTGGGCCTGGCTAACCATTTCAAGAGCGACATCTGTTCCTCTAGAGTATCCGACTAAAACGATATTTTCGTCCTTTTCGATCTCCATATATTTTGTGAGTCGTCTGTTATAAATGGTCGCGCGACTTGCAATATCTCCTGCAGTCTCAAGACTTGCAAATGGAGCAAACAAAAATACGACTTTAACAAGGGGTTTGCCATGTTCATCGTTAATTGAGCCGATGTGAATGAGATCTTCAAATGGTGTTTCAACGCTTTGAAGTTTATCAAGCTGAAACGAAGTATCTTTTGTATTTGAGATTTCAGTTTTGTCTCCGCTCGCTCTCATCGAAGCCAAACGAGTTTTAAACTCCTCTCGTTGAGCTGAAGGTCTTTGAAAAACTTCTTCAAATGGACGAACTAGAATAAACTCACCAAATACTCCGGGAACAACAACTAGCGTAATTGGCTTTTTTCTCAAAACTTGATCTGCCGAAAAAGCCGGAGTTGCCGATTCAATAGATGACTTATAAGTGAAGTCGTTAAGTGATTTAAGTGACGAGCCTCTTGCGATTTCCATCGCATTTGAAATCGTAGTTGAAGCAAGCATGTGAGATAAATCAGGCGTTAGGACGTAATGATAAGGCTCAAAACCTGGATTGGGATATGGTTTGGCAAAGATTTCGCTGTAGCTTTCACGAAAATAGCTGTGAAAGAGAGGAGCAGAAGAACAAGCCGAAACGTGCCCAGAGGCTGTTTGACAGTTAGGTGAATCGCCACTTGTGAGACCGCAAAGTTCAGTCGCCTGAGCCTGGACAGAACATATGAGGGCAAATAGTGATAAACTCAAAAAATTGATCTGTTTTTTCAATTTCTTTCTCCTAGCTATGACATTCGAATTTGAAAATTTTGCAATTTTAAGGCCAGACGAGTGGCTTAAAAAACCCTCTAAGTTCAGCTAAGCTCCACATTTAATTCAAGATTTAGTGCGAAATTTGTCAGATTTCTCGAGGGCAAAAGCGCCGGATGTCACCGGTCTGCGGTTACCCAAGAGTTCACATCGCTGGCTAGTTTATAATAAAATGAAAGCACAATTGTATTTCTAAAACCAATTCACTAGTATTCGACAAAAATAAGGAGAAATTATGTTGGCTCGTTTAGCTCTAGCATTCTTTTTTTGTGGATCAAATGCAATGGCTACGATATCCGTTTCCGTGCTTCCGACCGTTAATATGGCGGCGATATGTAGCGGCACTTCGGGATTACTCGTGATTTCAAAAGATGGCGCAGATAACTCGCTGGTCATACCAAACTTTGGCGCCTGTGAAGGCTTAAATCTTCTATCCGACTTCGCGAATGCCGATTCAAATGATCTGACTTCGTATGTGGTTTTTGGACAAAATAGTAAAATTGCATTATTGACTGTGAGTAACAACAATCAAAATCCAAAGCTCATAGCCAAGCTCGACAGTAGCCCGTCTAATTTGATCCTCGGCAATTTTGGATTTCGTAGCATGCACTCGACAGACGGTTTATTTACCGTCGGGCTTTTAGCAGATTTTCATGTTGTCAGGAACACGGATCTTCCTCAAAAATTAATGATGCACAATCTTTCGGCCGATTGCGCTGCTAAGCTCAGTAACTTATTGGGACCAGGCAATCAAGTTGATGATAAGTGGATAAAAAGCCAGGCAATTGTTTCAGATTTTCTTAAAACCAATGCAAGTTCATGCGGTGACGGTTCAACATATAATCTTTTCGAGATCAAATAAGCCGACGAATCTTAAACATTTTCATTCGGCATTCGAGTCGAATTGGACAGTTTGGTCAATTGCTAAAGGGGCAGAATTCAATTCGTCTTGTAGGGCATGACAGCCCGAAAGCAACTTCAGAATAAGAGCGATAGCAAAAATGAAAGACACCTTTTTCATGTCTAAAAACCCTTCGAATATTTTTGTAAATGAGGAGTTAATGCAGAAGTTTTAGCTATGCAAAGAAATTGTTAAAACTGTGAGTTTTTTATCTACTCGACCGTGACAGACTTCGCCAAATTACGCGGTTGATCGACGTCATAATTCAAAGCTCTCGCCACATGGTAGGCTAAAAGTTGAAGTGGAATGACCTCCAGCAAAGGATTGACGAACCATTCAGCTTCAGGAAGCGAAAGATAATACTCGCTGAGATCCTTGAGTTCGCGACATTCGCCAGTTCCGATTGAGATGATTTTGCCACCACGGGCTTTGGCTTCTTGAAGATTGCTGAGTGTTTTCTCAAAGTGTTTATCTCTCGGAGCAACCATAACGATCAGCATACGCTCATCGATAAGCGCGAGCGGGCCATGCTTCATTTCACCGGCGGCATAACCTTCGGCATGCATATAGGCCAATTCTTTCAGTTTAAGGGCTCCTTCCATCGCAAGAGGAAAGCTAATGCCTCGGCCCATATAAAGAAGGCCCTTGAAAGATTTAAAGTGTTTGGCCGCTTCAGCAAAAAATTTATCGTAAGAGAGAATCCCTTCCATCTGAGATGGGGTTGCGAGCAGAGCATGAAGGCTGAGCTTTTCTTGTTGCTCGGTCAATTGATCACGAGATTTTGCAATTTGAAGTGCAAGCAGGTTAAAAATGGCAAGAGTCGCGACAAATGCTTTTGTGCTCGCAACACCTACTTCGGTACCCGCATTGAGATACAAATGGCCTTGAGCTTCGCGGTCAATGCTTGAGTGCTTGACGTTCGTGATGCTGAGGGTGATCGCGCCGGATTGTTTTGCGAGTCTTAAGGCTGCGAGCGTATCTGCGGTTTCACCACTTTGAGAAACGACAACAACCATCGAATTTTTTGGAATCACCGGATCGCGATAGCGAAACTCACTCGCGATATCCGTTTCAACGGGAACTTTTGCAAAACTCTCAATAAGATATTCACCAACTTGTCCAGCATAGAAACTGGTTCCACATGCGATAATAAAGATGCGTTCAACATCGCGAAAAACTTGAGCGGTTTTAGCTAAATCTTTTTTGAGATCAAGTTTTGTGAGCTGTTCATAGTTCTCGGCAGAAAAGCCGAGCCCAGAAAGTTGTATTTGCATTTTTTCAAGATCGATATGCGGAGCAAGCGCGTTTGCAACAGCTCGAGGCTCTTCAAAAATCTCTTTGAGCATGAAAGTGTCAAAACCAGATTTTTCAATGACCTTTGCATTCCACTCAATGAGGTGCGGCTTTCTTTGAACCTGCTTAAAGTGACTGTCAAATAATTTAAATTCAGTCCCGCGGACTTCAACAGTCTCAAAATCTTCTAGATATAAAATATTTTTTGTATATTCGACGATCGCTTGAACATCGCTTGCGATAACAACATCTTTTTCGCCGACGCCCACGATAAGAGGCGGACCATTTTTAAATGCGACGAGAGTATCGGGTTGGTTTTTCCAAACGACAACAATCGAATAGGCACCACGTAGTTTTGGTAGAATATTTTGAACAGAAGTCAGTAAGTTTTGCGTTTTAGAAATATCGCGAGCTATGAGGTGAGCAACGAGCTCTGAATCGGTATCAGAAGAAAACTGAACGCCTTCTTTCGATAGCTTTTCTTTAATTTCTTGGTAATTCTCAATAATTCCATTGTGGACAAGGCTGACACCATCAACTGAGTGAGGATGAGCATTTCTTTCGCTCGGGACCCCATGAGTCGCCCAACGAGTATGTCCGATTCCAATATGGCCATCAAATTTTTCTGTTTCTAATTTTTTTTGAAGTTCGGAGAGCTTTCCAGACGCACGGACAATTTTGAAATTACCGTGATCCAAAATTGCAACACCTGCAGAGTCGTAGCCGCGATACTCCAATTTTTTAAGTCCGTTAATAATGACGTCTTTTGGATTATGGGGACCCCAGTAGCCTACGATTCCGCACATATTAGCCTCATTTTACTGTTGGATCGAGTGTCACTGTCTCTTCGTCGTCTTTTTTCAAGAATCGAGGAGCAACTCCAACTTTGTTTTCTTGACGAGCTCTTGCAATCGCAAGCGATTTCTCTGGAACATCTTTTGTGATTGTTGAGCCGCTCGCAATCAGCGAATCATTTCCGACTTCCACGGGAGCTACAAATTGCGTGTCGCTTCCGACAAATACGCGATCACCGATTTTTGTACGATACTTCTTTTTATCAGGAGCATAATTGCAAGTAATCGTTCCGCAACCAATGTTCACATCTTCGCCGATGCTTGCATCACCAAGATAAGAGAGATGACCAGCTTTTGATCTTGCGCCAAATTTTGTTTTTTTAAGTTCAACAAAGTTACCAATGTGAGCTTCAACACCAATTTCAGAACCTGGTCTTAAATGGGCGTAAGGTCCGATCGAAGCACGAGCCGAGACAATTGCCTGCTCCATATAGGTTCCGGCTTTGATATGAGCGCCATCATCAATGCGCGTATGCGCAAGATAACAATTTGGTTCAAGCACACAATAAGCGCCGACTTGAGTTCGGCCGCGCAAATAAACTCCAGGATAGAGAACGCTACCTGGGCCTACAAAACACTCTTCTTCAACATAAGTCGTCTTAGGATCGATGAATAATACTCCATCATCCATTAACTGTTCACGTTTGCGTTTGAATAGAACACCCGTTGCGATCGCAAGCTCTTTTTGCGTGTTCACACCAAAAGCCACATGTGGCTTGGTTTTGATCGCAATCATTTTCTCACCTTCAGCTTTGCAAATTTCAACGAGATCTGTGAGGTAAAATTCTTGTTTTGAGTTGCGATTTTGAATCATCGGTAAATATTCAGTGAGGATAGGAGCTTTGGCGACATATATGCCGCTATTAATTTCGCGGATTTTTAAGGTGTCGCCTGAAGCATCGGCAGCTTCAACTATAGAATGCATTTCGCCTTGATGTCTGACGATTCTCCCGAGGCTTCCAGGATTTTTGAGCTCGGCCGTGACAACGGCGAGTGAGCATGAGTTTTCGTGAAACTCAGTTAAGATTTTTTCGATATCTTTGGCAACAACAAGAGGAACATCTCCGCTCAAAATCAAGACTGTTCCCTGAAGTGTTTTAGGTTCTGCTGCTTTGACCGCATCTGCAGTTCCGAGCTGTTTAGTTTGTACAAAACAAGTGACACCCATGGGCTCAATGACTTTTCGAACAAGAGCTTCGCCGTGGCCAAGCACAACGCGTATCTCACTTGCCCCTGCGCCTTTGGCTGCATCGATGACTTTTTTGATCATGGGAGTTCCCGCAACAGGATGCAGGACTTTAGGCAAGGGAGACTTCATGCGAGTCCCTTTGCCTGCCGCTAAAATAATAACTGAAAATTCTTTTTTTGCCATTGGCCAAGCCTAATCGCAACTCGACAACCACGTCAAGATTCGAGTACCTTGAAGGCAATGATTTTCTCGAATGATTGTTGGATAAAAACCTCACTTGGAACTTGTGTATCCATCTGCGCACAATCTGAATTCTCGCGTCTAAAAAATCCAATTCTTTTAATTGGCGGAGTTCACGGTGATGAGCCTGAGGGAGTTTATCTCGCCCAGCAAACTTTGAATTGGCTTAAGTCTGCTGAGCAAAGTCAGCTTGTTGATTGGGTCGCAGTGCCATGCCTCAATATTGATGGTTTTCATTTGAAACAAAGAGTGAATTCAAATGGAGTGGACCTTAACCGCAATTTTCCTTCAAAGGATTGGTCCTCAGAGTTTCAAAAAGATCGGTATTTCCCAGGAAAGCGACCTGAATCTGAACTTGAAGTGCAGGGACTCGTAAAATTAATAAAAAATCTTAACCCAAGACTCATTATTCATTGTCACTCGTGGGAGCCTTGTATTGTCTATACTGGGGAGCGAGGTCGCAAAGATAGCGAACGTTTGGCACGCACCTCAGGTTATACGGCGAAGCCAGATATTGGCTACGCGACGCCTGGAAGCCTAGGGCAATACGGCTGTTTTGATCTTGGTATCCCAGTCATTTGCATTGAAGAGCAAGAAAACTTAACTGACTTAAAGCCGATTTGGCCGCGCTTTGCAGTCGCCATGAAAGAAATCTTTACGGACCGATCCAGTCGTGGTGAATCATAAAATGTTTCAAGCTTTAATTTTTGATTTAGATGACACCTTGCTCGACACCAGCCGGCTTTTGGTACCCCAAGCGGAAAAGGAATCTTGTCTCGCAATGGTCGAAGCAGGTCTGAACTCGGATCTTGAGACTTGTTTGAAAGTTCGAAAGAATTTAATTAAGCAAAATCTAAGGACTCTTATTTTTGAAGAGATCGTTCGTGAACTGGGAGTAAAAGAACATGCGAGCCCCTACGAAGTCATTCGCGAGGGGCGACGCGCTTTTTACGAAAGAGAAGTTGAGAGTGATATCTATCTTGAGCCAGACGTGATTAAAATGCTGGAGAAGATGAATGCTAAATATCAGTTATTTTTGGTAACGGCAGGCGCAACTAAAACGCAAAAACGAAAAGTCGAGATTTTGAAAATAGAAAAATTTTTCAAAAAATTAATTTATGTCGATATCGATAAAGGCGAAACTAAAGCTCATGCTTTTCGTGAGGTCAACCAATTGAGTGGAGCCTCAAGCGATCACATTCTCAGTATCGGAGATCGAATCGACACAGATATCGCAGGGGCGAAAGCCTTGGGGATGAAGGCTTGCTGGGTCGCACGCGGTGAATACTCAGGGCTCAAACCACTCAGTCCATTTGAAGAGCCAGACTATCGAGTCAACCGAATTACTGAAATAGAGTCGGTATGTCAGCTTTAAAACCAAGCGTACTCATTATTTCACATCCTGAACCGAGCCAAGTTCATTTTGGTGCTGAATTCTTAGATGATCTCTCAGATTTGAAAAGCAGTCTTGAGTCTCATCAATTTCGTGTCGTGATTTATCCGACCCATATTTTTGAACACAAAGAGAATTTGAAATATTTGACGATCTTAGAAGAGAATCTCAAGAATAGTCAAAAAATTCTCGTTCATGATTGGCACTCTCTCGAGTCGACAAAAGTTCTGTCGAGAATCATTAATCAAAGAAATCTCTTTAAAATTTTGCCAGATTTTTTGCAAGACGAATTTGAACTCAGCGTACAAGGGGCTCTTGCTGAATATGACCTAGATCAACAAAACTTAAAACTTGTTGAGTTGATCAATGAGCAGAATGAAAATCTGAAACGAATTTCTCAAGAGCTCGAAATTCGCGTTGAAAAGCGTCAACAACTTCTTGAAGAAAGTCGCCGTAAGCTAGTCCTGACAAACAAACGTCAGCAATCGCTTCATTTGTGCCTGTTTGCCGTCCATCGAGCAAATTCGATAGCCGAACTTGAAAGTTTGCTTAACGAAGCTTTAAAAGAAACTTTATCACTTATATCGACTCGCATCTTTTTCAAAAATTTTGCAAATATTCATGAACAGCAGTTTACGCAATTTTCTTTGCATAAAGCTCCGATCATGAGTGAGCAGCAGATTTTTGGATTTATTTATTTTATTCGCGATTTAAATTTGCCTTTTCAAAGAGACGAAATTTCGTTTTTGGCAAAAGTTATTAAGGCTGTGTCGTTAGCTGTGGATCGACTGACCAAACTTGAGCAGGCCGAGATCTTTAAACAAGAGTGGGACGCGACATTTGATGCGATTTTGCAACCGGTAAGCCTGGTTGACGACAACTACCAAGTTTTGCGAGTCAATAAAACTTTTGCCGATCAGAGTGGGATGGAGCCAAATGAAGTGATTGGTCGCAAATGCTATGAGGTCTTTTTAGGTAAAAAGCGGGCTTGTCGAAATTGCCAACTCGGTCACAATTTTAGACTAGACCCACTTAGAACTAAAAGTGGCCAAAATTCGGTATTCGAGGTTTTTAGCCAAAATGTAGGCTTACCAAACCAAACAAAATCAGTTTATGTAAATATGTACAAGGATATAAGCACGCGATTACGCTTTGAGAGACAAATTGTTGAGAGCGCGAAAATTGCCGAACTCGGAATTATCGGAAGTAGTATCGCACACGAGCTGAACAATCCTATCGGCGGAATTATTTCATTTTTACAACTGATTAAGATGGATTTGAAAGGTGATGAGAGTTTCTATTCTGACATCGTTGAAATGGAGAAGGGTGCTCTTCGCTGTAAAGATATCATCCAAAATCTTTTAGGTTTCACTCGCAAGTCGGGGATGGAAGAGCTCGCCCAAGTTGATTTGAAGAAACTCATTTCTCAAGTTCTTAAAATCATCGAAATTCAAACACGATCTCAAGGTCTTGTCATTCACACTGAAATGATAGACGAAGACGCAATGATCAATGGTCGTAGCACCTTTCTCTCTCAGGCTTTGCAGGAGATTATTAATCAAGGAATGAACTCTTTTAAAACTGAAGAAAACGGCAACTTCATATTTCGTGGAGAGATTTCTCTTAGGCTGAATTCAGATTCTACTCACTTTACTGTCGAAATGAGTTTCGTGAATAAACAGGCCTCACAGAGCCTGAAAGGCCCAGGACTAGGGCCTGACAGCGAGACCAAAGATGATGCAGGTCTGGGGATGGCTTTCGATATTATCCGCGAACATGGCGGAGAACTTGAGTTTTTGACCCCCGACGATCATCAGATCCTGGCAAAAATTTCCCTGCCGAAGATTTCTTCAGGAGAGGCCGATTCCTCGCGATCTTAGCTACTTGTCAGGTGTTCATTTTTTTCTGAGCAAATTGTGTTGGCAAAACTAGATGTCCTGAAACCCGCTCTAGGACCAATTTTTTGACAGGCTACTTTGACGGCGCCAAAAAATCGTTTACTATAAATTGTGCCCCGGATTTCTTTGATGGAAGTCCCAGACAACCCCAGGAAGGGATGCTTTGATGAAGTTGCAAAGAATCTTGATCGTTGATGATGAGTCTTCTCTCCGTACTGCTCTCTTTAGAATTCTCGATCGTCAAGGCTATCAAGTGATCACGGCTACTAATCGAAAAGAAGCCGAGCAGTTGTCACAAAGCGATCTCGCTATTGATCTTGCTCTGATTGATTTGAAATTACCAGACGGCGACGGCATTGATCTAATGCAAACTCTTAAAACTTTACATCCGAATATCCAAGTGATTATTTTGACTGGGTTCGGAACCATTGAGACAGCGGTGCGTGCAACTCAATGCGGAGCTTTTCACTTTGTTCCGAAACCGTTTAATATGGAAGAGCTCAACAGCTTAGTGGGCCGGGCACTTGCTCACAAAAATCTTCAGCAAGAAAATTTGCAACTCAGATCTGCGCTCTCAAAAAAATATCGCTTCGATAATATTATCGGTCAGAGTGACGAGATTCGACGTGTTTTGCAAATGGTTGAACGGGTTGCTGATTCTGACTCAACGGTACTCATCGCCGGAGAAAGCGGTACAGGCAAAGAACTCGTTGCAAAAGCGATTCACTATAATTCAAATCGTGCAGCAAAAGCTTTTGTACCAATTAATTGCGGAGCGATTCCGAGTGAGTTACTTGAGAGTGAATTGTTTGGCCATATTAAAGGCGCTTTCACTGGAGCAGTTGCTAATCGTATGGGACGATTTGAACTCGCCAGTGGCGGGACGATCTTCTTAGATGAAATTGGTGAGCTCAGTTTAAATCTTCAAGTAAAATTACTACGCGTTTTGCAAGAGCGTAAGTTTGAACCGGTCGGTAGTGCTAAAACTCAGAACGCCGAAGTGCGGGTGATTGCGGCTACCAATGTGAATCTTGAAAAGGCCGTTGCAAAAGGTCAGTTTCGCGAAGATCTTTATTATCGTTTGAATGTCATTCCAATAGAGATTCCGGCATTGAAGCAAAGACGCTCGGATATCCCTATTTTATTGCATCACTTTATTAGTCACTTTAATAAAACTAAAAATCGTAACATCACCGGAATCTCAACCGAGGCTCTGAAGTGTTTATTTGAATACGCTTGGCCAGGCAATATTCGTGAACTCGAGAATCTCGTCGAACGCCTCGCGATTCTTAAAGGTGAAGGGCTTGTAGATGTTGCGGACCTTCCAGAGCAGTATAAAATTTCGGTCGACTCTGACAATGGTGCTCCACTTGGTCTTGCACTTCCTGAACTTGGAATGGATTTTAATTCGGCTGTGGACGCTTATGAAAATGCCTTGATCATGCAAGCACTCGAGCGCACTGGCTGGAATCGCAATCAAGCTGCGACGCTTTTGAAATTAAATCGTACGACTCTTGTTGAAAAAATTAAGAAGAAGGGGCTTCGCCCTCCACCTGAGGCTTCGGCGTAAACAAAGCCGGCAGCCGCCTGAAAAAATCTGAGACATAACCGGCAGTGATAAAATCGATTTGAGCTTGTTTTTCTGATCCCATTCGAGCCACTGCAGGTATCGGCCGACTTGTGTCAC
>JAYUEB010000566.1:0-11148 GCA_043739525.1 Bdellovibrionales bacterium | reverse complement strand
GAAGATGCAGCGGAAATAAGTGCGAAGATAAAATATTTTTTCATAAGATTCCTCTTAGGTTAAAGATGTCGGCATCTTTTAAGCCCGCAATAGAAATAGGTAAAATATATATTTAGAATGTCATCTATTCGATTAAGGAATACTTTAGAAAAACTAAAGTTCAATCATAGTATGGTATTCGCCATTTTCACCAGCGAGATCAAGGTGATTGACTCCGAAAAGAGAGATCATCTCAGCTAGTAATTGAGCATCGATATGCCGGCCCAACCACTCCTGAGGAATCTTTGGATGATTAATGAAACTCAGGCGAGCTTGTATCTTTCGAGAAATTATTTCACGCATAATACGTTCACGAGGCCATTGCCAAAGAGGTCTTAGGACTTCAAGCTCTAAGCCCGCGCAGCATTCAAGAATCCAGTTAGGGTGCCCATCTACTAAATCAATGTCGCCAGTTGCAACTTCATCTGCCCCGAGTTCATAACAAATATACTGAAGTCCTTTGATATACGAATCTCTGTAGGGCTCAACAACCTTAATAAAGTGAATGGGAAGACTCAGAGCTTGAGCTTGCCTTTGTATTTCGCTTTGTGGGTGAGCTTTGAATTCGGTTTCATCAGATGGAATAAAAGTTGCGAGTCCTAAAATTTCGAATCCCTGCTCGCGACAAAGATGAAGAGCTAAGCAAGAGTCCTTGCCGCCTGTCCAAAGGACAATAACTTTATGCTTTTCCACGAGTCGCAGTTTTACCTGGGGCCGCGTTCATTTCAAGAAACTCGATAATAATGCTCGCAACATCTTTTTGAGTCGCCTTCTCAATACCCTGTAAGCCTGGTGATGAATTCACCTCGAGAACAAGTGGGCCTTGATCGGATCTAATCAAATCAACACCCGCAACATTGAGACCCATAATCTCGGCACTTTGAACTGCCATCGTCATCTCTTCATTTGTGACTTCAACAAGCGAAGCTTTGCCACCACGGTGAAGATTCGATCTGAATTCGCCTTCTTTTGCTTTTCTTTCCATGCTGGCGATGACTTTATCTCCAACAACAAAGCAGCGAATATCTGCGCCCTGAGCTTCTTCGATATATTCTTGCACGAGAAAGTTCGCATCGAGATTTCGAAACGCGTCGATTACGCTTTCGCTGGCTTTTCTGGTTTCGGTTAATACCACGCCTTTGCCTTGAGTTCCTTCAAGCAATTTGATGACGAAAGGAGGTTTGCCAATCAAATTCATCAAATCGGTCTTATCGTCTGGAGAATTTGCAAAACCTGTATTTGGAAGACCTATACCTTTGCGAGATAAGAGTTGAAGTGAGCGCAACTTATCACGTGATCTCGAAATTGCTTGAGATTCATTTAAACAATAAACCCCCATCATTTCGAATTGTCTCACAACAGCGGTTCCGTAAAACGTGATACTGGCACCAATGCGTGGAATGATGGCATCAAAACCTACGAGGCTTTCGCCTTTGTAGTGCATTGATAAACTCTTTTTGTTAATGTTCATATAACATCGTAAAGGATCAATCACACGCATGGTGTGGCCGCGTTGTTCGCCGGCTTCAACGATTCTTCTTGTAGAGTAGAGATCTCGTTTACGAGATAAGATTCCGATTTTCATCATTTCACCATTTTTTTCATTACTTTTTTCTTTTTCGTTTTCTTGACCGAAGCGCCATAAGATTTTAGAACCTTTTTGGGTTTTCCGAGCAAATAAAATTTAGCTGGGTCAACCATCAAATACTTCATGGCCTCACGACCGAGAAGCATTTTAACCGACATCTTCTCACGATTGGCAAGTGTCAATTCAATCGGCCACTCGCGTCCGCCAATCTGCAACTGACTGCGAATCACAAATCTCTTTTCTCGATTGCCACTTGAGTCACTGACAACACGCTCATCAATTACGGGAGCCTCACAAGCCACTATAATGTCTGAGCGATTGGGTAGCGGTTTGACCGTGAAGCATGCAATTTTTTGTCCACGCTCAAATTTAATTGTGATGCTTGAGGCATGCAGGGCCGAAGTTCTCGCCCCAGTATCAATTTTCGCTTTAATAAAAAAAATTCCCAATTCAGGCAAAGACAACCACTCTTTCCAACCGATGAGGGTTTTGGAGTGGTCGACGCGATCCATGAGATGTTCATCCTTTTCCATATCTATTCATCATGATGTTGACCTGATGCGCTTGTCATTCATAAACTAAACCTACATGAAACTAGCCAAAGGTCGCCCTCAAAAAGAACAATGTGTTTTCACAAATATCGGTGAGTTATTTACTCTCGCAGGTGCCGCTCAAAAATCAGCACGCCGAGTATTATTTGACGACCTCGACCTCATTCGTAAAGGGGCATTTGTAACTTCGGCGGGCAAAATTGTCTGGGTTGGAGAAAAGAAAAAACTCCCCAAAGAATTTTCAAAAATTAAAAAAGAAATTTCTTTTGAAGGCGCAACGCTTCTCCCAAGTTTTGTTGAAAGTCATACCCATCTTATTTTTGGCGGAAGCCGCGCTCAAGAATTCGATTTGCGCAATCAAGGGGTCTCGTACCAGGAGATTGCTAAACAAGGCGGCGGGATTTTATCGACGATCACTCACACCCGTAAAGCGACTCTTTCTGAACTCACCAAGCTGGGGCAGGCGAGAGCCAACGAATTTATCAGACAAGGCGTAACAACACTTGAGGCAAAAAGTGGGTATGGGCTTTCTTTCGAAGCCGAAAAAAAACTTCTAAAAGCGGCCGGTCAGATTAAAGGCTTAAGAGTTATTAAAACTTATTTAGGTCCTCATGCGCTTCCGCCCGAATTTAAAAGTACTGAATCCTATGTGGATAACATTATTCAAAATGATCTTCCAAAATTAAAATCTCAAAACTTAGCTTCACGTGTGGATATCTTTGTCGAGAATGGTTTTTTCTCAAAAGACTTGGGACAAAAATATTTAAAAGCGGCAAAAGCACTTGGCTTTGATTTATGCGTACACGCAGATCAGTTAAGTCTGAGTGGCGGAGCTGACCTAGCACTTGAGTTCGGAGCTCTCAGTGCAGATCATCTCATTCAAATCGGTGAAAAAGAAATTTCGAAACTAGCGAAGTCAAACGTCACCTGTTCACTTTTGCCAGCGTCAGATCTTTATATGAAATGTGCCTATCCTCCCGCACGTAAATTGATCGATTCGGGCGCTCGAGTCTCACTTGCAACCGATTTTAATCCCGGAACATGTCCCACTCAAGATCTCAGTCTTGTCGGAGTCCTTGCGAGGTTAGAGATGAAAATGTCTTTAGCTGAAGTTATTGCGGCTTATACAATCGGTGCTGCACACACACTTGGTTTGCAGTCTGAAATTGGCTCAATTGAAGTGGGTAAATCCGCTGATTTTATCGTGCTCAATTCAGGCCTTGATGAGCTGTTTTATCAAGTTGGCCGTTCACCGGTATCTGAAACCTGGTTTGAGGCGAAAAAAGTATTTGCATTCAATTGACATCCCTGACTAGGCTGAAGATATCAGCTTGCGGCATAACAACTATTAGGGAGATAAAAATGAAAGAAAGCGCCACTTTTGTAACGCAATCGAAGTTTTTTTCACCTGTTTTTAATGCTGCTATTTTTGATGGCCCTATTCGCATTTACTTCGCTCAACATCAAGAGGCTCAAGCCCTTAAAATTTATTTCACTCTGCAGGAGCGCTACAAAGATTTAAGAGAAAACTCAAGATATGCCGCTCAAAAACGTGGTGGAAATATCTTCATCATGCTTTATCCAAGCATTGAGACTTTTGATATTTGTTTTACATCAGCGCCCGCAAATTCTTTGGTCGTGAAAGACCGTCTTGATCTCGATTATGTCATTGGAGTTAAAACAGCTTTGAGTGAAGAAGAGTTTGGTCTTCTTTATGAAAAATTGGATGAGATCGATATCAAACAAAAAGCGGTTCAGGAATCGCTTTCAGTGCCTGAAGTCAGCATGTAATTTAGTCCACATCTTCTTCTGCGGCTTCGTCGTCTCGCGGGCCATTTTTTGCGGGATTAGCTCCTGCAGCTTTTTTGGGAACTTCCGGGCGATTCGTTACATCTTGTGCTGTCTCTTGAAGTAAGCCATCGATCAAATCAACGATTTGAGAGCTGCCCCAGTCTGTTGAGCCAAATCCGCTGAATGCAAGTCTACCAGATTTATCAATCACAAAATTAGATGGCAGAAGATCGACTTGAAAATTCTGCGCAAGTTCTTTTCCGGCATCAAAAAAGCTCATGAAATCAAATTTATTTCGCGCCCAAAAGTCTTCAGCAAACTTTTTTCCGTCATCGCCATCTTCAACATTCACCGCTAAGATTTGCAGGCTCTGATTTTTTAATTTCTTTTTCATCTGCGAAAAAGTTGGAAGCTCCACTAAGCAAGGAGAACACCAGCTAGCCCAAAAGCTTAGGATCAAAACTTGTCCATGAAAATCAGAAAGTTTATAGGTCTTTGCGTTCTTATCCGTGAAAACGTAGTCCGGCAAAATTTGACGTTTTTCGACTTGGCCTGGGTCGAGTTCATACAAATTGGACTTTGTAGATGCTACAGGCGAGCGCAAACTTGAACTAAGGTAGGCAACTGCAATCAGTGCTCCAATAAGCAATGACAAAAATGCTTTGGTTTTAAAGCTTAAGTCGCCAACAGAGAAAGCTTTTTTATCATGAGCGATTGGCCCTTCGGATACTCTCTGTACTTCGGTTTCAAGTGGAATGTCGGAGTATTCGTCGTCGTCAGAATTGTTTTTCATGTTTGTATAGTTTAGCGAGTTTGGGCCGAGGGTCAAAGTGAGAATCGATGCGTAAATGGAATGGATCAAAATTAAATAATTCAAAGGGCCAAGTGGTCATTGAATACATTTTGTTACTCGTGGTTGTGGTCGTGATGTACACAACTATTATGGCAACAATGACCAAGCGTGATCCGGGTGGCGATCCCGATAACTCGGGTTTTATTATTAAGGCTTGGGCGAGCATTCTCACGACTATAGGCCAGGATTACGCGGACGATGTCTCTCCCTAATCCAGTTACTAGGTCTTTCGAAAATAGGCCAGGCTCCTTGCCTTGCGAAATCGACTTAGCACTTCGTGCGCGAGGTCCTTCGGACTAAATCGATTTCGAGCATACTTTCGAAAGACCTAGTAACTGGATTAGGGAGAGTCTCGATTTAACACCGGCATCCTTGTACGCTCGTGCTTCGCACTCACCGAGGTTGGTTGCCTGTTTCGGATTCAGGTATCAGGTATCAGTTTGCCTGGCCCTGTACCCTGGGTACTCGTGTTTGCACTTGCTTAGAAATAAATTGAGGTTCTTTTTGATAGCTCTACCAATAGAGCTTTTTGCATGGCTTCTCTCACTTCTTGCGCGATCTCAACTACTAATTCTGGGTCTTCTAGGGACTTCTTTTTGTAGGGGAGGCGAATTGGGGGCAAGAAAATGATTTTCCACTTTGCTGGTAAGGGTAAAAGATTGAGTGGCAGTGGAATTAAAGTTTTTTCGAAGATTTTTAAGCGCTTTAAATTGATGTGAGTTTCTTCGGCTCCAATTATGAGTGTTGGGATGATTGGGCATTGAGCTTCTAGTGCCATTCTGACGAAGCCTGTTTTGAATACTTGTAGATTGTAGCGTTTACTCGTTGGCTTGAAGTTACCTTTTTCGCCTTCTGGGAAAATCACGACTAAATTATTTTTTTGGAGTTGCTCAACTCCATTTTTCATATTGGCTTCGATGAAACCGATCTTTTTTGCGTTTTCTGCCGTGAACTTTGTTGCGAACCAAAAGGGATGGGTGAGGACTCTTGGAATGCGGTGGCAGTTTTCGTTTATTTCGTGTGCTAAAATCGCGGCATCAAAACCTGCGAAGCCTGAGTGATTGGGTGTGATGAGGGCCGGGCCGCGTTTTGGAACGTTTTCGAGGCCTTCGATTTCGAGTCTGAAATATTTATGAAGCCCATCCAGCAAAATATTTCGGACGAGCGTGTAGAATAGCAGATTTTTATCGATCTGCCGCAGCTCTTCTAATTTTTCTTTTGGCTTTTTGAAAAAATTCTTCATGATGGGACTTTATACATTGGGATAGTGAGGAAGCAATGAAAAAACCGCAGTTTATATTAGCCCTTGATCAAGGTACTACCGGCTCGACCGTTAGCTTAATAGGACCTAAAGGCGACATTGTTGCCAGTGCGGATCAAGACTTTAAACAGATTTATCCACAGCCAGCATGGGTCGAACACAAGCCTCAAGATATTTGGGGCAGCATTGAGAAAAATGTCATAGCTGTCATCAAGAAAGCTCGCATTTCTTCTCATCAAATTGCCGCAATCGGAATTACGAACCAACGCGAAACGATTGTCATGTGGGATAAGAAAACTTCGAAGCCACTGCACAACGCACTTGTTTGGCAAGATCGCAGAACAGCCGCCTACTGCGAGAACTTAAAAGCACAAGGTTTTGAAGATTTGATTCGCAAAAAAACGGGGCTTGTAATTGATCCGTATTTTTCGGCAAGTAAAATTAATTGGCTTCTGAAAAATATTCCGGCAGCGAGTAAATCTGAAATTCGCGTCGGAACCATCGATAGTTTTTTAGTTGATCGATTAACTCACGGCGAGTTTCACATCACCGATGTTTCAAATGCCTCGCGAACCCAGCTCATGAATATTCAAACCTGTGAGTGGGATGAGGATCTTCTTAAAATTTTTGAAATTCCAAAAAATATTTTGCCACGAATTGTTTCGTCCAGCGGACATCTCGCGATCACAAAAAAATTAAAATTTTTACCAGACGGAATTCCCATAACTGGAATCGCAGGAGATCAACAATCAGCCCTCTTCGGACAAAACTGTCTCGAAATCGGTGAAGCGAAATGCACATTTGGAACCGGCAGCTTTCTTTTAATTAACAGCGGCGAAAATCGAACGATTTCAAAATCAGGTTTACTGACAACAGTTGCGTGGCGCTTGTCTGACGGAGAAAAACCAATCTACGCGCTCGAAGGTGGGGCATTCATTTGCGGAGCAGCCGTACAATTCTTACGAGATCAGCTCGGTTTCATCAAGCAGGCAAACGAAGTTGAAAGTCTCGCAAAGAAAGTAAAAACCACCGAGGGAGTTGAATTTGTTCCAGCACTCACAGGTCTTGGAGCTCCCCACTGGAATGCAAATGCTCGCGGAATTATCTGTGGACTCACAAGAGGTTCCACGCGCGCTCACATAGCTCGTGCAACTCTCGAGGCGATGGCCTTACAAAACACAGAAATTTTGATCGCGATGCAAAAAGATTTAGGCAAAGATTTAAAAAGTGTTCGAGTCGATGGCGGAGCCTCTGCCAATAATCTTCTGATGCAGCTTCAAGCCGATTATCTCGGAACAGAAGTGATCAGACCTAAAAACATTGAGTCGACTTCATTAGGGGCAGCCTATTTAGCGGGTATTGGGATCGGCATGTGGAAAGTTTCAGATCTTAAAAAGATCTGGAAGGTTGATAAAAACTTTTCACCGAAGATGTCGAGCAAAGATCGAGATACAAGACTTGAGCTGTGGCGGAATGCTGTTGCGAAAGCATAGAACAGTCGGTGGTCTTCAGGCAGCCGCTGGCGGTTGACAGCCTGGCAGTTTCGGTCTCAGTTTGCATGCTGCAGTCCGGGGCTGAAACGGAATGACCGCAGGCTGCTGGCCGCTGCCAGTAAACTGCTGCGGCGAATTGCGAAATGTTACGTGGTACCTCGAATATACTTCTGTAGTGAAGCCTGCATCTCATCCGTATGATACGGGCGTAAGAGTCTCGCGATATGCTGAGTTCCCTGTTTTAGGTGCTTCTTTGAAGCGGGCTGTTCGGGACTTTCAAAAAATTGAAAAAGTGAAATCGAAGTAATTAATACGAGGTCCGAAATCATCTGCATTTCTTTCGGATCTTTTACCGCGCGCATGACTCCCATTTTTACCCATTGCTTGTAGTTGGCAAACAGAAGACGCATCGTCTTTAAAACATAAGTGCGCCATTTTTTTGCAAGCGTCGGATCTTTTTTTCTTAAGTGATAACTTTCACGATGAAAAAAACGATACTGCCAGACGACTTCAAACGAACGTTCGACTAACTCAAGTGGCGGAGGCAAATCACCTTTAGCACTGTCGTGGCGCCACACACTATAAGTGGCTTCGCACATCGTATCGAAAAGTTCGCAGATGATTTCCTCTTTATTGCGAAAGTGAAAATAAAGATTTCCGGGGCTGATCTCAAGCGCCTGTGCAATATGATTTGTAGTAACAGCAACGACCCCAGACTGATTAAAAAGTTCGATACTCACATCTAAAATTCGTTGACGATTCTTAGCCATTCGCATGTTAGAACTCCTTTTGATCGTTTCGGGATGAAACTAAAGTAGGCGTACTCTATTTTCAAACAAAATCGTTCACAAAGCTGATAATTTTGCGTAGACATTATCGTGAACTCCCATATAATTTGTCATAAATAAAGGGGTGCAGGATATGGAAGAAATCGAAGTTCCGCTCGAGGGATTGCATGAAGAGATGCATCATCACGCCGAAGGTGGCGGTGGTCATGGCGGCGGACCCGCTTGGATTATGCAAGGCGCTTTACTCTCAGCATTTTTAGCTGTTTTTGCTGCAATCGCGGCTTTGCTAGCGGGGCATTACGCCAATGAGGCAATGATCGAGCAACTCCAGTCTTCGGACCATTGGAGTCACTATCAAGCTAAAGGAATCAAGGCAAACGTGCTTGAAGTGAAGCGCGAAATCCAACTCCTTTTGGGAAAAGGCAGCGATCCAACAGTCGAAGAAAAACTGAACGAGTATAAGAAGCAACAGCAGGAGATTGCGGAAAAGGCCAACGACAAGGAAAAAGAATCGAAAGCTCACCTCGAGAAGCATCAAATTCTGGCCAGATCGGTCACCTTCTTTCAAATTGCGATAGCGGTCACCGCAATTGCTGTTTTGGCACGCAAGCGCCAGTTTCTATTCTTAAGCATGGCGTTTGGGGTCACGGGTATTTTTTTCCTTATTCAGGCTTTTTTTCTTAGCTAAGCGCATGGAAAATAAGTTTCTTGCTACTAAAAATATAAGTATGGTCTACTGCCGCCTATGCCAAATACGATAAAGAATTTCTTCTTAGGTCGCCCTCTTTCCGTTCAAGAAATGGGACACGAGCGCCTAGGCAAAATTCAAGCTCTTGCTGTATTTTCGAGTGATGCACTATCTTCTGTTGCGTACGCAACAGAGGCGATTTTATTTGAACTCGCGGCACTTGGGGGAATGGCACTCGATTGGTCGCTTCCGATTTCTCTTGCGATCTGTGTTCTACTTCTTATTCTTTTGATTTCTTATCGCCAAACAATTCATGAATATCCGAGTGGTGGTGGTGCCTACATCGTAGCCAAGGCGAATCTCGGTGAGACGTCGGGTCTGGTTGCTGGAGGAGCACTTCTTCTTGATTATTTATTGACCGTCTCGGTATCTGTCTCGGCCGGAATTTTAGCGATTACGTCGGCCTTTCCCGCGCTGCTTCAATACAAAGTTTTATTATGCTTAGTTTCAATCTGGATGATTGTTCTCGGAAATTTAAGAGGGCTTAAAGAGTCAGGTAAAATTTTTGCGATACCAACTTATGTATTTGTGTTCTCGATTTTTTCGATGATAGGTGTTGGAGCTTATCAAGCCCTTGCTGGAACTCTTACCACAAAGCCTGTATCAGAAGCGCTCACATTTCAATATCCTGCCATCGGAATCTTCATGATACTGAAAGCCTTCTCAGCGGGTTGTACGGCGCTGACAGGAGTTGAGGCGGTTTCAAACGGAGTTCCAGCATTTCGTAAGCCTGAGAGCGAAAACGCGATCAGCACTCTTAAGTGGATGGTCATCATCCTAGCGATCATGTTTATCGGCATTTCAGTATTAGGACATCTCATTCATGTTCAGCCAAATGAAAATGAAACGGTCGTTTCTCAGATTGCACGGCATATTTTTGGAACTGGTATTTTCTATTACGTCATTCAGTTTTCAACGATGGGCATTTTGATTTTGGCTGCCAACACAGCCTTCGCAGATTTTCCGCGTTTGTGTTCTTTACTTGCGATTGACCGCTATTTGCCGCGCCAGCTTGCGAGTCTTGGGGATCGCCTGGTTTTTTCAAACGGCATTTTGCTTCTTGGTTTTTTCGCCTCTGTTCTAGTTATTCTTTATGGCGGAGATACCAACTCACTACTCCCACTTTACGCTGTGGGTGTGTTTATCTCATTCACGCTTTCTCAGACCGGAATGGTCGTGAAGTTTTATAAAAATAAACCCAAAGGTTGGGTCCATCATGCGGCTATCAATGCCACGGGTGCCGTAGTCACGACAACTGTACTGCTGGTGATCTCAATTACCCGATTCATGCACGGCGCTTGGATTATTCTTTTGCTAGTTCCGCTTAATGTGATGATCTTTAAAAAGATTAAGAAACATTACTACGATTTGGCTCCGCAATTGGTCACGAAGCCCGAAGATTTTAGAGAGTGTAGTGAGCCTCTTGATGTCATGGTTCTCATACCACTTTCGAATATGCATCGAGGCATGATTCGCGCTATACGTTTTGGAAGATCTATTTCGAATGACGTGATCGCCGTAACCGTAGATATCAACCCTGAAGGTACGGCTCGGTTGAAGGAGTCATGGCCGCTCTACGGGACAGGAATTCCTCTGATGGTGCTTCCATCGCCGTTTAGATCGATGTCTGAGCCTCTCTTACAATTTGTGTCTGAAAAAATTGAAGAAGCTCGCTCTCAGAAACGCGAAGTTGTTTTATTGATCCCGGAATTTGTGACGGCTCGTTGGTGGCATAATATTTTACACAATCAAACAGCCGTGATCATTCGAACCTACATTTGGCTGCGCTACCCTGAGCTTGTTGTTACGAGTGTTCGCCATCGTCTTAAGTATTAGGTCTTAAATATTAATATGCTAGATCTGCGAAAAATAGAATTTGGTTCATCTCTTTATCAAGAGACTCTTAAACTAAGAGAAAAAATTTTACGTATTCCGCTTGGACTGACGCTGACTCAAAAAGAGCTTGAGCGCGACGTAAAGGACATTCATTTAGGCGCATTTTTAGAAAAAAAGCTCGTGGCTTGTTTGATTTTATC
>JAYUEB010000565.1:0-11169 GCA_043739525.1 Bdellovibrionales bacterium | reverse complement strand
CCTTAAAATAATGCAGAAATGTGGCTACCTAACGCATAGCTATTATCTCCAATCCATTGCCACTACGTGACTGGACCAACAAAAAAAGGATTGAGCCTGCCAACTGCAAACGGCATTGGCCAGTGTCGAACATTTTTTGCCCTCATCAAGTATTGATCACAAGCCCAGCTCCAACTCGCTTTTATCCCCAGTTGGCGTGTTTAGAACTGGCACATTCCTTCCATTACTATTAAATTGAAATCATAAATTTAAGGAGAATCTTACTATGAACACACTTTCAAAATTATCACTCACAGTACTCGCATTGAGCCTCTCAAATTTCGCTTATGCACAAGATGAAGTAACAAGTGTGAAAGATCTGGGTACCAGCTCAACTTCCGTTCAGATCGATACTCCTATGCAAAAGCCAAAAGCGACACGCATCACGCCTGAACTCTCTTTAATTAGCAGTACTTTTGTGGGAAGTGACGCAAATGATGCAAAAGCCATTACCAAAATTTCTCTCGGCGGAACCATCGATATCGGCGAAGGCAACTTAGTAACTGAAACCGGAATATTATTTCGTCAAATTGGAGCGACAGAAACCCCAACTGTTAATTCAAAGCCAATGGACGTTGAAACCGATCTTAATTATATGTCGGTTCCAATAACTGCGAAATATTACTTCAGCAATCAACACGACAGTTCGTTCTTTGCAAAAGCAGGTTTTGCGCCTTCTCTACTTGTTGGCAATAAATTGATAAACGCGACTCAAGGACCTAACTTCAGAAACTCAGATCCAAACTCATTCGCAGTTGACGGAATTGTTGGACTCGGCGGAAAATATCAATTCAATAGCCAAATCGGTCTTGTACTTGAAGTGTCTTACTGGAGAGCTGCAACACCTGTTTACAGCGGCTCAAGCGTTTACACTTCAAACTTTGTTAATACTCTCGGCATTAACATTAATTTATAAAATTATTCGTCCATTCCTGGAGGCAGATCCAGAGGCGGCTCATTAGAAGGCGGCATCATATCGTCTTCTTTGTATTCTTCTGGTGGAGCCTTAGCGACATTATCAACGTCAATTGTCGTTTCTCGAGAGCCAATCTTATATTCTTTTTGAGTAGGAAAATCACCACCAGTGATATCCCCAGGACGAATCTCGTCAACCGTATCGATGATCAATGCCGTTGAAGAATCCTTTGAAACCTTAGCAACTTTGATGACCCCAATCGGTCGACCAACATCTTTTAAATCTGTATCGGGTCTTCGTGACTTTCGAACGGAGTGAACGGCTAAAAGATCTCCCGGTTGAACACCCGACTCCGATCCAATGTTGATATAGACAACAGACGCAGTTCCTAAAATTTTTCGGTCCGAGCTATATTCTCCACCGACAACTTCGCCCTTAATGCTTTTTCTTGGGCCCGTGAACGAGAATGAAGCCTTTGGCAAAGGCTCATCTGTAATCGAAGCATTGAGAGTAATGGGTGATACGCAATCAACGACGATCGCTTTGTAAACACCATCTTCTTCATTGACCACTTCGGTGATTTCAACTGAACCATCTACTTCGACAACGTGGCCCAAATTTTTGCCCTCGTCATCCGTAATGTCATCTTTAATAACGACGACATTGAGAACGTCCCCAACTTTAACTCTGCGACCAAGCTCTAAAAAAACACTTTGTAAAATGGAAGCTGTAGCCTCTTGAACCTCGATCTCTTTGATAAAGCCTAATTTTCTCGGAAACTCGGAAGTAATAAATGAGTTCAAAGTCACACTCGCCGGGCTTTTAAGAGCTTTTGGAATACCGACATCAAGTCCCGTACTATCAAAATTTTTCCGAGTTTTTAATTCAGGCGGAGTAACAAACGAAGGCGGAAAATTTCGAAGCACAGACAGACTCTTTTTTGAGGGTGGTGGGATCTCTGGTTTATGACCGATCACATCTGGGTCTTCGACGATACTTCCACCGGCGATTTCCTCAGCTGTTAAGTTCTCATGTACTTCTTCAACATAATAAGGCTTCGGGGCCTCTGAAGCCTCAATACGAATGCTTGGAGCTTGGGCTTCGTTACCCGCAATAAATCGCACCTGGCTTCGAGGCACAATTTGATGCGGATTTTCGATGTCGTGATTTTCAGACCAAAGTTTTGGCCAATAGGCACCATCGCCAAACATAGTTTCACTCAAGTCCCAAAGTGTATCACCCGTTTGAACTCGGTAGGCCTCAGCACTTCTTGCGCCCAGCATACTTTGCCATTTTACATCGTCGACTGGCTCTTTGTTAAATTTGTCAAAAATATTCTGATAACGTAATTCTTTTTCGGTATCGGGAGTACCGAAGTCACCCTTCGCTGCAAAACTCTTCGCGGCCGTGATTATCATCACCGCATTTACGAAGATTAAAAAGACTTTTGCGTTCACTTTGATGCCTTTGCTTGAAGAGATAAAAGTTTAAGTTCGAGCGGAACACGATAAGCTTCAGGGCTTCCTGGAAAATAGCTTTGCACATCTGCCAAAACAGATCTCGCCTCAAGTAGACGACCTTGTTTTTTCAAAATTTGAGCTTTTAAAAAATAAGTTGAAACTAACTTGTTGGCGTTTGGATAGGAACGAATGATTTTTTCACATTCCGTCAGCGCGGCCTGATCATTCGCATTCTCAAAATCAAGTCGCGCATTTAAGAAAATAGCCCGATCAGCGAAAACACTTTGAGGATAAGTCTTAAGTAAAATCTCAGTCACACGTTTGAGATCTGGAACTCGCTTTTGACGGTAGTTCGCGATCACCTTCGCATAGAGGTTGTGCTCTGCACTCTCGTGGCTATCCGTCGCGATAGCCTCTTCAGGTTTTTCTTTCATGACAGGAGCCACTGCTGGGGCTTGCGCAAGGGCAGCCTCTGGAGGAGTTGAAATACTCGCTGAAAGCTTGGGAGCGTCTTCAGCTGCTTGCGCCTGTCCTGCACTCGGCTGAAAAGGAACCGGAATTTTTTGCGCTGCCGGAGTTCGATCCGACATATACTTTTGTTTGAGAATCCAATTCTGCTCTTTTAAATTATTAATTGCGGCTTGTTTCTTTTTCAGATCGCCTTCAAGACTGCGAATTCTGCGGCTGCTCTGAACTTTTTCAGTTTCGAGTTGCTCAGTATGTGCGCAAGAAAGAGAAAGCGCACAAATGAGAAGGTATGCTGATCTCTTTAGAAAAAGACTTTTCATAGATCTCCAATTAAGATTTCATAACTAGGACACTCTTAAATATTAAATCACTCTGCCCCGCAGATAAAGACCTCTATCGCCCCATGAGGTCTAGATTCACTCAAATGGCCAAAATATTCGGCAGAAAATTCACTCGAGAGAAATTCTTATGGGAGTTATCCACAAACTTTGTGTATCAGTGCGACTCCTAGACCATAGACCCAATATTGGATAAGGCTTTGCGGTTTTTGCACGTGCTTTGCGCATGACTTAAGTATCTAAATATATTTAAATATTCTCAAATTTATGAGGAGTGATTTTGGTTTTCTGTTATGAATCTTAAATTCGAAAAGCGATTCGCCAAAATCAATTAGCGGCGTTTTGGCGAAAGCCTGAGTGCTGCTCCTCTTTTGCAATCCACATTCGCCATGCTAATCCCTCTCATTTTTTTATTTTTGAGTTTCTTGGGGCATATTTTCGGGCCCTTTGAATATTTAAGACTCAAATTTCACTTTTTGCACATGCACTGCCTGAATATTGTGCCAAATTCAATCTACCAAAATGAATACCAAACTTTGATTTGCGGAGCGCATGTTTCTGATCAAAAGTTCTTACTTCAAACGAGCGGGCTTATTCACCTTCTGTTCATATACGGATTTCAGATTTACCTGACCGATAAAATCTCTCGCTCATTTTTAAATAAATTTCTTCATAGAAATCTTCTCTTAAGTTTGTTGGTACCTCTGATCCTCCTCGTGAGCTCCTTTCATCCCGCAAGCCTAAGAGCGGCATTTGCACTTGGACTTCGCGAACTCTCTCGTCAAAAATGCTTGGGTTGGTCGCAACTTCAAATCGCCATTTTCTCCGGATTTCTTTGTGTATCGCTGGATCCGCAATGCCTACAAAACCTCACTCTTATGATCGGATGGCTTGCAGCTATTGGATTCGGCTTTTTTCATAAACGCCACTTCATTTTAAAAAGCCTTTTGGTTTCAATTTTGATTTTACCGCCACTTGCAGGCACTTATATTTCCCATCCCATTCTTAGTCTTTTCTTTTCACTCATTGCGCGTCCAACGCTCATGGTGATTTATCCAGTTGGTCTTCTTGCTTGCTTCCATCCCAAATTTGTAAAGCCACTTGATTTTTTTTGGCAAAAAGCTTTTTGGGTTTCAGATCGAGCTCGAAACATCTTTTTGCCTATCGAGATTCCATTTCACTTTTCAAATATTCAAATTTGGATTTATTTGCTTGTCCTCATTTGGTGGCTGCTCTTTCTTGAGCACCGCAAATTAAAGGAGAAATAAATGTGGGAAATCTTAACCTCTATTTTGTTCGCTCTCCATATTCATCTCTCTGAAGAGCCCACTATCGCGCAACATCAGAATCCATCTCTCATTGTCTGGAATGTTGGCCAAGGACAGTGGGCGACTTTGTCACTCAAAGACAAATGTCTGCACTTTGATATGGGTGGAGAAAAGCTCAATTGGTCACAACTTTCATTTACCTGTGGAGCAAAACAAAATCTCGCATTTTTTAGTCATTGGGACATCGATCATCTCTCTTTTGCATCGCAAGCTTCGCTACACTTTAAAAATTTTTGTGTTGCAGCCTTGCCTCGAGGCCCTGCACCCTCTGCGAGAAAGCTTAAAATCTTTTCTCAGCTTAAAAGTTGTGAAAATCAAAAACCCATTGAGGTCGAAGAAATCTTTGGAATGCCCACAAATCTGAAACTGACAAGCAATGACTACTCTCGTGTTTTTGAATATTCAAATTGGTTGCTCGCCCAAGGTGACTCACCCAAAAGGCAAGAAAAAATCTGGAGTGAAAATATCAAATCGCAAAGTAGGATTCGCGTTATTATCCTAGGTCATCATGGAAGTCGAACCAGCACATCAGAACTTCTGCTTCAGCATTTGCCAAATTTAAAAATGGCAGTCGCAAGTGGCCGAATGGCGAGATACGGGCATCCACATGGTGAAGTACTCTTGAGGCTTAAAAAAAGGGGTATCACATGTTTAAGGACTGAATATTGGGGAAATATTCACATCGAGCTACCGGAGTTACCTCCGGCAGTTCAAAATTCGCCTCAAAATTAATTTCTGAAAGCTTTGTATTCCATTTTCAAATCGCGAGCGACAGGTTCGTAAGAAACGAATCCGTTGTAAACGTTAAGTCCTTTGTAAAGGGCTTTGTCTTTTGCAATGGCATCTTCAACGCCCATTTGAGCGAGCATAGAAGCGTATTTGAAAGTTGCATTTGTAAGAGCATAAGTTGAAGTACGAGCAACCACACCTGGCATATTTGGTACGCAGTAGTGAATGACTCCGTTAACTTCATAAGTTGGGTGCGTGTGGCTTGTTGGTTTACAAGTTTCAATACAACCACCTTGGTCAACCGCAACGTCCACAACAACACTGCCTGCGCTCATTTTTTCGATCATCTCTTTAGTGACAAGAACCGGAGCTTTATGACCTGTCACGAGAACGCCACCAACAACGAGATCAGACTCAATTACTGAAGACTCAATGTTTGCAGAGTTTGAGAAAAGAGTGTGAAGGCGACCTTGGAAAACATCGTCAAGGTATTCTAGGCGGGCCATGTTCACATCAAGAATAGTGACGTCTGCACCAAGACCAACAGCCATTTTCGCAGCATTAATACCAACAACACCGCCACCGATGATTGTAACTTTTCCGCGTTTAACACCTGTTACGCCACCAAGCAAAATACCTTTTCCGCCGTGATCTTTTTGTAAGTAGAAAGCACCAACTTGAGTTGCCATACGACCAGCAACTTCACTCATTGGAGTGAGAAGTGGAAGACTTCCGTCTTCTTTTTGAATGGTTTCGTAAGCAACGGCTTTTACTTTGCGATCACACAAAACTTTTGTGAGTTTTGGTTCAGCAGCCAAATGCAAATAAGTGTAGAGAATCAAATTTTCTTTTAGGAGTTCATATTCGTCAGCCAAAGGCTCTTTTACTTTTACGATCATCTCAGCTTTGCCGTAGATCTCTTTTGCAGTATCAAGGAGTTTTGCCCCTGCAGCAAGATAAGCTTCATTTGAAATGCGGCTTCCGAGACCAGCATCTTTTTGAACAAAAACTTGGTGACCTTCATGCACGAGTTGTTTCACCCCTGCTTCTGTCATTCCAACGCGATTCTCGCTAATTTTAATCTCTTTAGGTACACCTATGATCATGAAAGCCCCCTGGCTATTAATTTATTTTTAGGAAAGGAGAGATCTTAGCGAGCCTTTCTAAAAACTCAAGTCTTGAATTTTGGATACTGTATTTTTTCTAACGCGGAGAAAGAATCCGGAAGAGGACGCCGCAGGCAGCGGCCATCCGTTCGCAGTTTGCCAGTTCCAGTGCCAGACTACAGGTATCAGTTTGCCTGCCCTGGAAAACCGATATCTAAAACCTACTCAAACGCGGCAACTTTCATCATGGCGGCCTGGGGGTCGATTTCAGCACCTAATTCGACATTGCGAATGGAGTCGGGCGAATTTTGGATTTTACGCACAAGTTTGTTCATGACGTCGTGGCCAGCCTTGTAAAGCACAAGGTGACCCATGAGAGGAACACCGAGCGTCGCCAAGTCACCAAGAGCATCGAGCGCTTTATGTCGAACAAACTCATCAGGAAATCTTAAGCCCTCTGGGTTCAAAACTTCTCGATTGTCTAGAACGACTGCATTTTCGAGACTTCCACCGAGGGCAAGTCCACGTGCGCGCATCATTTCAACATCTTTTAAAAAGCCAAACGTGCGAGCACGTGCGAGCTCACGCGCAAAAGAGTTTTCGTTAATGTCGATATCAATCTTTTGTTTTCCAATTTTAGGATGAGGAAACTCAATCGTACACGTCACTCTCAGACCATTATACGGAATGACATAAGCATGCTTGTCGCCATCGCCATAAAAAATAGGCTGCGTCACATAGGCGTATTTGCGAGCTTCATCTTGCTCGACAAGTCCGGCATCAAGAATCGCCTGCATAAAAAAATGGGCGCTACCATCACAAATTGGAATCTCAGGTCCACTTAATTCAATAAACAAATTATCAATTCGAAAAGCCGCCATCGTTGAAAGGCAATGCTCAACCGTTGAAACCGAAAATTCAGGTCCACCGAGAGTCGTTGCCATCGACGTTGCTTGAACATGCTGCGCGTGAGTCGTCACCGCAGGAGAACCTGGCAAATCCGTACGAACAAAATAAATTCCGGTATTCGCGGGAGCCGGCCTAAATGTCAGAGACGCAGGCTTACCAGTATGAAGACCGATTCCGTCTACTTTTACTCTTTTTCGAATCGTACGCTGTAAAAACATGAGGTCCTCTTGTTTGGGGCTTACCTAGTACATAGCAAATTGAGTACCAGAAAAACATCAAGCAAGGCAAACACAAGTATTCGCAAGAGCCTCATTTTATTGGTTTTTTAGGCAGGCCCAAAGTTTAGTTTTAAATCAAAGACTCAAGCTGTCGTAGAAAGTCCACAGATCGTCGATTAAGAGATGCAGAAAGTACACGCTCTTAAGGCTTTCCATTTTTAGGATCAGTCTCAACTTGAGTCTTGATCCAGCTTCAAAATTTGCCGATGAAAGGAATATGAAAAAGTATCTTCTCATTCTCACTTTTTTAAGCTCTTGCGCAACTCATGCGCCGACTTCTCGTTTCGGTTCTGAGCCAAATATCGAGTCGAAAGCTCCCGGTGCCGCATATGCCGCCGAAGGCTTCACGTTCTCTAAAAACATGCCGATCCACCCCAACTCACCTTATGATTTTTATTTCAGAACTTGTGAGCACGATGACGGCAAAGTCTATTATTCGAAGACTTCCTATTCATGCACGATGCTTCCTTAAAAACAATTCGGGGAATCAGGGCCCGGCAAACTGATATCTTATATCAGGCACCACAACTGGCAAACAGAGACTGGAACTGAAAAACCTCAGCCCGGGGACGGCTGCCTGCAGACTGCAGACCGAAACTTGAGCTTGATTGCGGCTTTCAGTTTCGGTCTACGGGCAGCTGTCAGCTGTTACCAGTTTTTCAGTTACTGCGGCGGCTATCAGATATCAGTTTGCCTGCGCCTGAGACCTGACTCACTGAATTGCGAAAAGTAACGAGGTACTTTTAAATCTCAATGGGCCGTAACGAAAAAACTTCGGGTTTTAAGCCCAAATGCTTAAGCGCGGTTTCGGTAATAATTCTTCCTCTTGGCGTTTTTTGCAACAGGCCCTCTTGCAATAAGAAGGGTTCATAGACTTCTTCGATGGTATCACGCTCTTCACTCAGTGCCGCCGCGATGGTTTCGATTCCGACGGGGCCTCCGCCAAATTTTTCTGAAATAAGAGCTAAGATTTTGCGATCCATTTCATCGAGTCCAAGCGTATCGACTTCGAGCTGGTTCAGGGCGTATTGAGCAAGCTCAAGATCGATTTTCCCATCGCCTTTCACCTGAGCGTAATCGCGAACGCGTTTTAAGAGGCGATTTGCGATACGGGGAGTTCCACGACAACGTCTCGCAATTTCAAGCGCGCCCTCCGCGGACATTTCAATTTTCAAAATTTCGGCAGAACGCGTGAGAATTTGAACCAAAGATTTTCGATCATAAAAATTAAGTGCCTCTGGAATTCCGAAACGAGATCTCAGCGGAGAGGTCAGAAGTCCGTATCTTGTCGTCGCACCAATTAAAGTGAAAGGCGAAAGCTGAAAACGCATACTTCTTGCGCCCATTCCGTCGCCCATGACGATATCGATACAGAAATCATCCATCGCCGAATAAATATACTCCTCTACCACTTTATTGAGGCGGTGAATTTCGTCGATGAACAAAATTGAATTGGGCTGAAGACTTGTTAAAACAGCGGCGATATCGCCTTTTTTTTCAAGCGCGGGTCCTGAGGTAATTTTGAAATCAACACCCATTGAACCAGCAATAATTCCGGCAAGAGTTGTTTTGCCTAAGCCCGGTGGCCCACTTAGTAAAATATGATCGAGTGGCTCACTTCTTTGTTTTGCCGCTTCAATAAAAACTTTGAGTTTTTCTTTCACCTTATCTTGGCCGGGAAAATCTTCAAAAGTCTTAGGGCGCAAAACATTTTCCCAATTGCCTTCGGTATTTTCAACTTCGGCGCTCACAATGCGGTCTTGCATAGCTGACTCCCCTTTTATGCTTGGCCTGAAAGTGCGGCCAAACCTTTTCTCAAACTCTCTTCAATACTTAAATCACGAGAAAGCCCTGCAACGACTTTTTCGACATCTGGCAGACGATAACCTAAGTTGACTAATGCGGAAACAAGCTCTGATTTGGTGCTCTTTGGAGTTTTAAATAGAGTTGGTTCATTCTCATCATCGGATTCAAAGCTGAGCTTACCTTTGAGTGCCAAAATCAATTGTTCCGCTGTCTTTTTTCCAACTTTTGGAATGGTCGAAATGGCCTTCACATCACCAGCTTCAATCATATGTAAAAGCTGCTCCAAAGTTGACCCAGATAAAATTTTAAGCGCGAGCTTGGGACCAACTCCGTTCACTTTCAAAAGAGAGAGGAAAATACGTTTTTCTAAAGCGGAACTAAAACCAAAAAGAGTCAGTGCATCTTCTCGCATATGGGTGTGAACAAAAATTTTGGTCTCAAGATTGAGACTCAAATTATCGAGTGTGTTCACTGAGCAACTGAGTTCGTAGCCGACTCCGCCCACATCAAAAATAATATTTTCGGGAGATTTTTCAACGAGCTTTCCTCGGAGTTGACCTATCATAAGAGCTCCTTTTGTCTTGATACCTGATGATTCAAACGCATTTGAAACTCAATAGTTCGCGCATGATAAAATGACAGCGATAGAGCATCCGAAGCATCGAGCTTCATGGCCGATGTTGCTTTTATTCCAAGCCCCGCGTAAAGCATCATCTGGACCTGTTCCTTAGTGGCGGCACCGCTTCCTGTGATTCCTTTTTTTACCGAACGAGCCGCGTATTCGACGATCTCACTTTTTACTTTGAGCGCCTCAAATATGCAGATCCCCCGAATATGGCCCAATTTAAACGCAGAGTCGGCGTTTTTACCGAGAAAGATTTTTTCGACAACTGTAATATCTGGAGAAATGCGCAAAATAAGTTGTGAGACCTCACGTCCTATCAATTCGATGCGCTCTGAGAAACTAGACGTCGCCTTGGCTGAGATGACTCCGTGCTCGACATAGCTTAACTTTCCTTGAGACAATGAAACGACACCAAAGCCAGTGTTATGGCTACCGGGATCGATTCCTAAAATGATTTTTGGTAATTTTTGCATTTTTAAGTAGTTTCATACAAACGCGGTGCCCGCGTGCTTGGCAAGCAAGAATTTGAAATTTTCGGATGTTTATGCGAGAGTTAAGACTATGAGCATCAGCCAGGAATTTATTGAGCGCTATCAAAGCGAATATGACAAAAATCCAAATTCGCGTTTGTTTGCACCTCTTGCCGAGGCTTATCGAAAAATGGGCAGACTCGAACAAGCCCGAAACCTCTGCCAAAAAGGCATTCAAATTCATGCAAACTTCGCCAGCGGCCGACTGGCTTACGCCAAAGTTCTTTTGGACCTCGGAAACCTTGAAGACGCACATTTGGAGCTCAAAAAAGCGACCGAACTTTCTCCCGATAATATTTTAGCTTTTCATTTACTTGGGGAAGTCTGCCTGAAACTTAAGCGGCCACGCGAAGCCCTTCAGGCCTTTAAAATGTTGCTCTTTTTACACCCAGAAGATGAGCGGGCTCAAAAAGCCGTAAAAAAGTGGGAGTTTTTGATCGCTCAAGATTTTCCAGAGGATAGTTTTGATCTCGAAGGCCCTGCTAAAACTCCAAGTCAGAAAGATTTTAAGGCAACCGATGCTGATTCTCCGACGATTGTTGCTAAAAAGCTCTCGCCTCAACGAGAACTCGATCATGCTTTATCCTTAGCCGATGCCCTCACAATTCGCAATGACCTCGAGCGAGCGCTTGAAGTG
>JAYUEB010000564.1:0-3723 GCA_043739525.1 Bdellovibrionales bacterium | reverse complement strand
GGCATTAGTTCTCTTTCAATCACAACTGCATTATCTGATTTAACAAGACCAAAGCGATTGCTGAGCCGAGTGACGTGAGTGTCGACGACAATGCCAGACGGAATTTTGAACCCAACTCCTAAAACAACATTCGCCGTCTTTCTTCCAACTCCTGAAAGTTTGGTGAGTTCTTCTAAACTTTTTGGAACTTCGCCATTGTAATTGTCGACTAGACTTTGGGCGCATGCCTTGATGTTTTTAGCTTTGTTTTTATAAAAACCAGTCGGACGAATCACTTCTTCGATCTGTTCAGCGCGTGCTTTTGCAAATGACTTTGGTCCAGAAAATTTTTCAAAAAGTTTTGGTGTCACTGTGTTCACACGCACATCCGTGCACTGAGCAGATAAAATAGTTGCGATCATCAACTCAAACACGTTTTTGTGATGAAGCGCGCACTCCGTCGTCGGATAATATTTTTTCAAGAGAGCAATAATTTCAGCCGCAAGCTTCTTCTTTGCCTCTTGTGACTTTGGTCTTTTGTTGACTTTAGGAGCCACTTTCATTCGAATCTTTTAGACTTTTAGCGAGAGAAAAACAAATTCTATTTTATTCTGTCCTCCGCCTTCTCTAAGAATGCTAGAATAAGGGAAAAGAAGGTGGTGACTATGGAAGGTCCTCGCTCCCCCCATGAGAACGAATTTGGCCAGCTCATAAGCTTTTTGGATTCTGAACTTCGTCCAAATTTGCCTTGGTCAATCACAAATGAATATCCGCTCGCGTTTAGCCCGCAAAATATGAGCAACATTCGCATCATTATGGAAGAGAGCCAAGTTCTCTCTCATGCGGTCATGCGACCCATTCATATTAAAACAGCCGCTGGTCTTTTTAAAGTTGCCGCGATCGGAAGTGTTGTGACGTCTACAACTCATCGCAATCAAGGCTTGAGCACAAAGATTTTAGAAAGCTGCCTTGAATCGGCTCAACAAAGCGGTTGCGAGTTTGCAATTCTTTGGACTCACCTTCATGATTTTTATCGCAAACTTGGTTTTGAACTTGCGGGCAGCGAAACGAGTACTGTTTGGGATCGCAATATCAATATCGAAACTAATGGCTTAAGGTTTTTAGACACGACAAAAGTTTCACCCGAAGCAATTCATAAACTTTACGGTTACCATACCGTTAACTCGCTTCGTACTCTGAGTGACACGGCAAAGTATTTGCAAATCCCAAACACGCGCGTCTACACCGCTTGGGATGCTAAAAATAATTTGAAGGCCTATGCCGTCGAAGGAAAAGGTGCAGACTTAAAAGCCCACGTCCACGAATGGGGCGGCGGAGTCGCAGCACTTTTGCCACTCTTCAATTTTATTTATCAGACTCAGCAAGCTCCAATCACAATTATGATTCCAAAACATTCGCAAAACCTTCTTCGCAAACTCAAAGAGCTCGGTTTGAATACGAACGATGGATTTTTAGGAATGATCAAGCCAATGAACGTCACAAGTCTTTTCACAAAAGTAAAAAGATATGCACGCATGCAAGGCATTTCGGATCTGATATTGGAGCAAAAAGCCGACCGCTACTTTTTTGGGTTTGAAAATCATCTCTTCAGCACAGATTTACTTTCAGATATGACGAGACTTCTTTTTGGTCCACAAAAGCCGAGCCAAATTCATAAATTTGAACCAGAAGTCGCAGAAAAGCTCGATAAAATCTTGCCGCTCGATATGTGGATTTGGGGCTGGGATAGCATATGAATCCAATTTTAGGCTTCATCGTCATTTCGCTGAGTCTTTTCCTCTTTGGTTGCCAAGGTGATGAGGGGCAGCCCGTCGATTACGGGCCGGCAGTGCCACAATCATCTGTTGATAATGCTTTGAATGCGCCACTTGCGGATGTCGATCCACTTAAAATTCAGCTTGGGCAATTTACAGATATTATTCAGAGCCAAATTCTTGAAGGTGAGGCTTATCAAACAACTGGCGAAGTAGGCAGTACCGTTGTCGGAAGAGACGATCAACCTACTCAAGTCGTATTTACGATTTTAGAAAAAACTGTGAGCTACTCTGATAACAAAGTTATTTCTCGCGAACTCACTCGAACGGCGCAGAAAAATTCGGCCGATCCGACACCAACGCCTACTCCAGCTCCTACTGCGACTCCTTCGCCAACGCCTTCGCCTCCTCCAAGTATCACGGAAGCAAGCCGTGCAACACATCGCTATCGCAGACTGCATAGTCATTGGTCGCTTGATGTTTTCTCTCAGAACCGCAGCAATCCATTTGTGAATTCGATGATTCTTTTCATGAATAAATTTATGAGTGTCTTAGACGATGCTCCAGCACCAACTGTTGTCATGACCTTTCACAATTTGATTACGGCAAATTCGGTAGAGGCTCCTCCACTTGCTGTTCAACAGCAAGCAAACTGCGGAGGGATCCCAAACTGCAAAATTAAGGTCAGTAAAGTCGCTTTTGATATGCTTGTCTGGAATAATCCGACAACTCCCGACAAGATTCACCGCGAATTTGCAATTAGCGGAGATGTTCCTTTCTTCGCAAATGTAATGAGTCAGTGCGATAGTCTTTTGGTCCCCGTAGGTAAAATCAAAACTTTCGTGACTCTTTGTTCAGACGTGACTAACTTTAGATTCACAACACCGCAATAGAGGTATCTTCGTGAAGAAAATTAATTTAGCTCTCATTTTTGGGGGCCAATCTGCAGAGCATGCCGTTTCTTTAGAGTCCGGCAAAAATGTCATGGATGCTCTTGATCAAAATAAATATAACACTCAACTGATCGCCATAGATCGAAATGGCGTTTGGCGCCACATCGCAGATCCAAATGTTTTACGCAAAACGGATGTTGCAAAGCCGATTGATGTTGAAAAAGCGGGAGCCCGTGTCTTTTTAGTTCCAAGTTCAGACGGAGTTCAAATTCTCAATTGCGACACTAAACAATTTATCGGCAATATTGATTGTGTCTTTCCAATTTTGCACGGACCCTACGGCGAAGACGGAAGTATGCAAGGTTACCTTCGCCTCCTCGGAATTCCCTACGTTGGAGCCGGTGTTTTAGGTTCTGCCGTCGGCATGGACAAAGACGTTGCAAAACGTTTGCTTCGCGATGCGGGTCTCCCCATCGGAAAATTTATCACTCTCGAGCGTCATGAAACTTTGAGTTTTGCCGAAATCAAATCAAAACTAGGTCTGCCCTTCTTCTTGAAACCCGCAAATATGGGTTCAAGCGTAGGCGTTCACAAAATTAGCGACGAGGCGAGCTTTACAAAATCTCTTGCCGACGCTTTTAGCTACGACACCAAAGTTCTATTCGAAGAATTCATCGCTGGCCGAGAGATTGAATGCTCAGTTCTTGGCAATCATCATTTAAGAGCCAGCGAACCCGGAGAAATTTTACCTCAACACGATTTTTATTCTTACGAAGCAAAATATCTCGACGAGAATGGCGCTAAATTAAAAATTCCAGCTGATCTCACAAAACCACAAGCCGAAAATGTTCGCAAAATGGCGATGCAAGTATTTAAAACTTTTTGCTGTGAAGGAATGGGCCGAGTCGATTTCTTTATGACAAAAGACAATCATTTGATTGTGAATGAGATCAACACGATCCCAGGATTTACAAAAATTAGCATGTACCCAAAAATGTGGGCGAACTCGGGTATTGCTTATTCGCCTTTGATTGATTATTTAATTGATTTAGCTTTTGAGCGATTCAAGGAAGAGC
>JAYUEB010000563.1:0-3728 GCA_043739525.1 Bdellovibrionales bacterium | reverse complement strand
AAGTTCAAGTTCTTTCTAAATTTGGAAACCTCACGAAAGATGGCGAGCCGACAAATTTCTTTAAAATAGATTATCAAGATGCCTTTAAGCTTTCACCTTATGATTTTATCGCATTGAAAGATCATGAGGTCGAGGTCCATGAAGAGGCACAGACGACATCGAAAGCTCTGGCAATCATAGCTCCAAATAAACCACCTGAAGTTTATGACGAGAACTTTCAAGGCGATAACGAAATTACTTCTGTCGGTTCGTTTAGTGGAGTACCATACCTACGCATTTCGGGTCCTCATCAAAAACAAGACGAAGTTTTACGCCTCGAAGGTAAATCGTGGATTGCAGGCCGTGACGAAAGCTGTTCAATTATTCTGAATGATGCCACCGCAAGCCGTAAGCAATTTCGAATAGACATGGAAGAAGAAGAGTATTTTATTACTGATGTCGGTAGTTCAAATGGTACTCTGATCAACGGAGCACGAGTTGCCAATAAAACTCCGTTGAAGAGTGGCGATATCATTTCGGTTCAGTCTTTGACTATTCATTTTGAATTGAGAGATCCAGGATTTAAAGAGAAAATCCAAGGGATTTCCGAGAACTTTATTAATGCACCGGCCTTAATTATTGAAAAAGATCCGGTCGTGCAACACCCAAGTTTTATGCCAACTTCGTACACCGGAGACGGTGGTGCGATTCCACTTCACTATCGCGAAAATCACTATAGTGGCTCAAGAGGCCGACCTAAGAAAAATAAGAAATTACTTGTCTATGCAACGATTGCAATTGTGATTGTGCTGGGAATGTTTTTATTTACAGATAATTCTAAAAAGACTGATCCCGGACAAGCCAACGCAATACAAACGACTAAGTTTGACCATCTCTCTATTCCACAAAAACAACTTGTGGCGGACTCTTATAATCTTGCTAATAATTTCTTGCTCCAAGGCAAATATGCAAACGCTCAAGCACAACTCATCAAAATTTCGGAAATTCTTGGCGACGAAGCCTATATGGATTCACGAAACTTAATGGTTCAGTGCCAAACAGCTCTAGATAATGAAGGCAAGATCGCAAAAATTGAGATTGATCGAAAACACGCAGAAGAAGTCAGTAAACGCCTCAGCGAGATTCTCTATCGCTGTAATCAAGTCTCGCTTACAGCCATGTCTGAACAGGTCATAGATCAGTGCTTAGAAGAGGCAATTAATTTAGATCCAGGCAATGATGAGATCAATGTGCAAAAAGAGCGCGTTCGTAAACGTATTTCTGATAGAGACGAACGTGCAAGCCAAAAAGAAGAGTATCTCGCTCGAGTCGAACGTGCGAAAGCAATGTACAATCACGCGAGAAGCCTTGAAACAAAGGGAGAGCTCCTTCAAGCAATCGACGCTTATGAGCGACTTGCAAAAACCAATCTTCCAGATCCCGAAAATCGCAAAAAAGAAGCGCAGAGAAAAATTGCTTCTATCAAACAAGGCCTTTCACAACGAGCTGAAGAGTTAATTCGATCAGGCCAGAAATATGCTGATCAGGGTAATTTAAAAGGTGCGCTTAATGAATTGACTAAGGCTCAAAAAATTGACGCCAGCAACACTCACGTCAACGCGATGATAAAGAAATATCGAGACTCACTTGATCTGCAACTTCAGGATCTATACGGCGAAGCGACTATTTACGAAGGAAACTCTCGCCTCGAACGGGCGCTCGAACTTTGGAAGAAAATTATAGATCTTGATCGATCCGACGGCGAATACTACCGAAAAGCGAAGAGCAAACTCAAAACTTACGGAAGTCGTTGATGAACTTCAAATTTTCTTATCGCCCATATAGTGGCAAACAGTTTCGTCCCACTCCCGAAATTCACACGGATGAAAAGACACTCATTGTGGCGACTCCTTGGGGCAATCGCGGATCAGCAAAAAAGACGATTGATCGCATTCTTGAATATCTCGTGCTTTGTAATGAAGACCGTGAGGCAACGACGCCATTTCAAAGGCTTTCTTGCCTTTCGGCCGGCGCAAATAATTTGCGAATTGCGGCACTTCTGGCGAATGAAAGTGTATTTCGCGAAGACAACAATACGGAATATCGAAACGGCACGGAACTCTTTGCTATGTCACTTTCTGAGGGCGAACTAGTGTGGATTCAAATTGGCCAGCCTCAAATTTTATTGGTGCGTAAATCAAGACAAGTCGTAACACTCGGTGGTGCTATGGATCTGTCTTTTGATATGAGCGATGGGCAAGAGTTACTTCCTAGTCTTCCGAATCAGCTTTTAGGACTCGACTCTAGTTTGAATCTAACTATAAACAGCTTTAGGCCGCAAGATGCAGACCAGATCGTGCTTCTCAGCCACTCTCAGTTACCACGTGAAATATATCAATTGAATTCAAGTGAATTTGAACTCGATGGTATTAGCCAGAAACTCTCTAAAATGAGCCCTCAGCTGGCTTTTTGGCTAGGCTTAGTCGACTTCTCGACAAATTAGTCTTTTTAAAAAATAAAAATATGCCGATAGAGTATTATGTCAGAAGCTTTTGATTTTAAAAATGAATACGCAGATTTTGCGACCGTCGACCCCAAACAAATGGGAATTTGTTATGGACCAATTAAGCAATTTGGTTTTAACGCATCTTTGGGAGTCAATCTTCTAGGTCAAGGCAATATAATATGTTCGTTTGACTGCCCTTATTGTGATCTCGGACGCACAAAAATGCGTTTGAATCGCGTAAAAAAGGATGGCCCTTACGCTAGCTTAGACGGACTTGAACTTCAGTTAGACAGAGAGTTTGCTATTTATTCCGAGAAAAAAATTCAGATCGATGCTATTCATATTTCTGGAAATGGTGAACCAACCCTCTATCCTCATCTCAGTGAGGCCATAGATATTATTCTCAAACTCAAAAATAAATATTTCTCGCAATCAAAAACTCTCATGCTGACAAATGGTGCCCATCTTGATCAACGCAAAACTCTTGATGCCGCAAACAAGCTTGATTCAGTTGTATTTAAGTTGGATGTTGGAAACGATCGCCTCTTGAAAGAAATCAATGCACCCTTAGTTCGTTCAACTGTTTCACATCTTATTTCGACCTCGCATTCGATTAAAAATCTGAGTATTCAAAGTCTTTTCGTTCAGGGAAGCCTCGACAATACAAAAGCCGCCGATATTGAAGAATGGCTAGAGGTCATTGGTTTGATTAAACCACGTCGAGTCTTTATCAGTACAATTACAAATACACCCTCAAAAGATGGTCTCATAGCATGTGACGAAGATACACTTTACACAATTGCCTCAAAGCTTGAGCGCAAAACAGGTATTAAACCAGAAGTGTACTAAAGAGAGAGCTCGGTCAATCTTTTGATCAGCACTTGTCGATACTTTCGATTTTCGGGCAAGGCCAATATCAAATCTGAAATGCTTGGCTCCTTAGGAAATGAGAGACTTGTATCCCAATTCATTCCAGTTAAAAAGTTGAGCTCTGCAATTCGATCCACTAAAATTTTGTCGATGTGAATTCTTAAAAAATTTTCCATAGCTCGTTGGCGTGAGGATAACGACTGTGCATCGTCGAGCCAGGTCAATAGATCCGAAAAATCCTCAGATCGACAATCCCGCACGTTTAAATTACTTAATCCGTTTGAGTATTCTTTAATAAGGTTAAGGCAAGGGTCTGTTGGCGTCTCGATTTTCTCGTTCAAGTTTCGACTTGCTACAAACTTCCAAATTGGAT
>JAYUEB010000562.1:0-11261 GCA_043739525.1 Bdellovibrionales bacterium | reverse complement strand
CATACCCTTAGATCGTAAAGTCGTTGTCGGGTAATAAACGTATACCTCACGTTTTTGTCCCATACGATACACTCGATCGGTCGCTTGTCGTTCTAAGGCCGGATTCCATTCGCGGGTATAGTGGATTACATGATTAGCCTCTACAATATTTAAACCCGCACCGCCGGCTTTTGGGGAAATGATTAGGACTTGAAAACCAGAAGTCGATTTGAACCTCTTTAGCATTTCGCTTCTTGATTTTGGATTTGCTTCTCCGTTGTAAACTTCTACTTCAATAGGGGCTCCACCTGTAACCTTGTTCCATTCAAAAATGAAGAAGGCCAATCTCATCTGAATCTGAATTACGTTTGCAAAGATAATTACCTTACGACCATCAACCTCTGAACGCTTGCGAATACCTTCCAAAATATCAATTGTGGTTTTCAACTTTGGAGACAGCGCAAACAGTCTTTCACAGTTCGACCATCGCATTGGCTCATCAGTCGCAAGCCAAGGGGCAGCGCAAGCCTCAATCATGCTTCTAATCATAGGGAGACGATGGCCTGGTTTTGCATTTTGAAAATACGCCAATTGTGTCTCATATATACTGAACTGAGAGTCACTCATTTCCAGAGCGTGCATATTACTTTTAAGTCCATCCTTGTCAATGATCTCGTCGTAGTGGTGAATAGCCGGAAGACTTTTCGAATCTTTAAAAACCTCCTTCTTGGTTCTACGAAACCAAATCGGACTTAGTGCACGCTCAAGTTGTTCTTTCAAGAGATTGCGTTCTGCAGATCCCGGCGTTGTTCTCTTTACGGGATTGAGGAATCTTTCGCGGAACTCTTCTTCGGAACCTAAGTGTCCAGGCAAGGTAAAATCCATGATGCTCCAAAGATCCATCAGACTGTTTTCAATAGGCGTACCCGTCATTGCGATACACATATCAGCTTTCAAGGCTTTCGCAGCATTTGATTGGAGTACTCCAACGTTCTTAATTTTTTGAGCTTCATCGAGAATTACCGCCGAAAAGTCAACACTCCCGAGGGCAAGACTGTTTACTCTGAGGGTTTCATATGACGTCAGAATAATTTTCCCATTTGTCCAATCGCTGATTTGCTGTAGCTGGACTTTCAAATTTGCGTCGATTTCACAATCAGCGAGACGCTTATCTGAAGCCTTCAACTCTTCATTCACACGTAACGCCTCTAATGACAGGAGCTCGCGATCAATTTTAACAGGACACTCAGAAAATCGTGAAATTGGTCCAAGTGATCCGTTGGCATAACCTTCTACAGAAGCATCCTCAAAAAACTTTTGGAAGCCATCCTCAAGCCATGAACTTTGAAGTAGACTAACAGGCGCAACAATAAGAATCGGCTTGGAACCGCGTGTGGGTTGAGCTCGCAACCAAGCAACAAACGAGAGTAGTTGCACAGTTTTTCCTAAACCCATATCATCCGCCAAAAGGGCACCGCGATGAGGATACTGTAGAGCATCTATTGAGTGTTCAAAAATCCATGTTAGCCAAGCAAAACCTTTACGCTGATGTTCTTCTAGTGAAAAACCACTTCTGAAATGCGGAGGTGCAGAAAACCGATTGAGATCACATGCCAGATAATGCCAATCAGGAGATTTACCCAAACCCGATATATGGTCGTCGATAGCTAGGCTTACGCGATCATTAGCTGAGCGCCCTGGCACCTTCGGCAAAGACGTTTTCAAAGATTGAAGTGGAATAACTCTCGCCGAACCGTTGTCTTGTTTTCCCCATTCGACTATTAGGAAATTGTTACCCTCGGCTTGTTCAATGACTTCTTTTGCTTGCGCTACTTGCTCTGGTTCAATTTCGGTTCGATTCGAATATTCAATTCTACTACAACAAGTTAATAATTCACTTAGATTAAACTCTCCTTGTAGCTCCTCGATGAAAACTTTTTGTTCCTTCTGTGGTGGAATCGGAGTGAGTGCTGCGCCCACTTCAGCTCTTAGCGATGATTCATCTTGCACGATTGAATTAGCAAGACTACTACATGCTCGTTTTATTGCGTCGTATTCGGGCGGGGTAGGAGTATATGCGAGCGGTATCGTTGACCCATCGGTCGCTCGAAGTAAGGTGGAGTGACCTTCATATCCATCGCCCCAATCATTTCCGGAGCTCGAATCCGATCTATTTGAAGTCAACTTTCCAATGACAAAGCCGGATACGCGATCAGAAAAGGTCTTTGCAATAGCAGTTCGAGGCCTTCGTCCAAAAAATTTGACAGGGTCCTCTATCACTTCTTCAAGAACTGACTGACCTTGATTTTGAAGCGATTTTATTTTTTGAACATCGCTCCAGGCTTCCTCGCTGAGGACGATTCGAGTTGTGGTTTTCCCTTCCTCGTGAATATTGATATGTGAAGGCCGGTCTGAATCAAGAAATTCGTTCAAGCGTGCTTGAAAGCCGCGATCTAATTCGCTGTGCTCAGTCGGTAGTGCTGGATTCAAGAGCACTTTGTCGTCTGGTCCGCGACCAAGCACATATGGAAGTGTCTTAATAAAAACTATGTTTTGCGATTTGACGAACGGATCGATTCGAATTTCAGCATTCATTGATACTCGTCGCATGTCAGCTAGCTCACGAAATCTATATTGAGAGTCCGATTGATACGGTTCAGTCTTGCGTGCAGCTAGATGCTCTCGGTGACGTTCTATAAGGCGGTGAAAATAAGGAGACATAAGTATAGAATTTTCGTCTTCATCCATATAGACATGCCCGATACTGTGCTTGAGTGGCTTGGGCACGCCGTTAAGATCCATCACTTCTAGGTCCAGACCAAACTTAGGACTTTCGACTCCGTTATGGGCCTGCAATTTAGCTTTCAGCGGAAAGTACTCCGGTACTTGAAGCTGTCGAACTCCTTCATGAGAAAAGTTAGCCAACTCAACTAGATTTCCGGATCGTGCAGCGGCAATACAGAGGTATGAGATAAAAATTGAACCATCGACGAGTGAAAAAAGATGTGTTTCAATTTCTGTTTTTGAGAACGCGTCGAAAATATCAGGTGAAAGTTCACTCGAATCACTACTTAGTTCAAAACGACCTACATTTTGTATACACGTGCCTAATGCCAAAGCTACTCTACTGTCTAACTGCTGACTATCTAAAGACGAAATTAGATCGAGACTCAACGGAACTGGGACATTCTTCGGCCCATACAGTGAAATCACAAACCCATTTTCTTTTGCTTCAGCGATCACTTTGAATACGTTCGAATTTTTCTTCTGTCCAAAAAGATTCACTTTAAGGTTCCTCCATTTCTGAGGAGGAAAACGATCATGTCATTAAACTGGCGCTGCCAATTATTGCCGTGGACCAGGCGCCCATCATTCGTGTATGGAGGAAATGACTTTACAAAATCAAGATCACGCCAGCGTTTTGTCTCCCGAACACTGGCTTCAAAGGTTTTTCTCTCATACAGGAGTGCTGCGGATCCTTTGGGGCCATAATCAACAACAACAAACGCAGGAAAAGCAAAAGCAGTAGCGACTGTCGTTTTGTCTATTCTTTTTGGCTCGACATAATGGCAAAAGGATATGTATTTACGCCAGAAGTCCCCACGCTCCGGTTCCGCATCATTGAGCATCTTAAGCGCATCTGTAATCTCGTGAGCTTTCTTTCGCAGGAGTTCAATATTTCGATATTGGTGAACTCTACTATTCTCGCTGGATAGCACAGGCAGTTTCGAAAGAATAATTGCGAGGAAGAACTTTTCTTCAAGTACTTTTGTGGTCCATGCCGGGTCAGCAATAAAGTAATGTGCGAGCATTTCGTCGACCAATGCCAGTGCATCATTGCCATCGCTCCGTAACGCCACTAACAAATTCATAATCACATTAAATTCTTTGTTTACGATAGAGTGCAAACTAGGAGAAGTAATTAACTTGCGTGCGATACGCTTCTGGCCAGGGCTCAAAGTTCCTAATCCCGTAAGCTCGAATGATTTCAGTACATCGGAAATCAGGACTCCTTCTCGAATTTTGGAGTCAAGCCATGTTGCCTCATCGGGATCTCGCCCAAGGGCGGCTTTAGCTGCGAATACTCCAGACGGCAAATGTTTTTCACCCAGTTGCCGAACTATGTCCAGGTGAGTGAGAAGTTGAATTGATTCTGAGGGGGCAAGCATTGTTGCAGCAGCCAGGGAAGCCGACGTAAGAGTTTCTTCATTCAAGTCATTTCTAAAAAGGATTCCGAATGCTTCCTGCATCTCCGTAGGAATAGAGCCACAGTTGTTTGCCATTTGAATTTTCTCAAATGCAGTTAATTTATCACCCTTACGAATCTTGTCCAAAAGCCGCTGCCAACGGGGAGTTTGTGACAGCCCTGTGCCTGAATGCATTTTTGATAGAGATTCAACCGCACTAATTAACGTTGTTGGATAGACAGAGATAAAAGGAGGAAAAAGCTTGGCACTCATTCTGTTTTTCCTTCAAGAATGGATTTGTATCCCTCGTAATCATGTTTGATTGTAAATTTGAACTCGATACGTTTGCTTTTTTCTAAGTCCTCATCTTTGGTGTCCGCTAAAAGAATTGGCTCTGCGGAACCTCGGCCAGTTGCAGTTAGTACATGGTTCCTCCAGGTTACAAAACTGGGCCACGCGAATCCCTTTATGGTCTCTTTGAGATCAGAACGCTCGTGCAAATTTTGAAAAATGAAGTCGGCGGCTGCATACGCCCGATCCTGACTTAGCTTTAGATTGTATAGATATGGGTCAAGATTTTTATCAGCAGGTGGCTTTGAGTTGGTATGTCCTTCTATTATAAGTCTGTCAATTCTATCGCGGTATTCATTCTGGGCATAAAGACTAAACAACCAACTATAAGAAAAACTATTGAGACACTTCTTTCCATTCTGTGAGATTGCCGACGAGCCATCCTTAAACCAACCACCGGATGTTTTGAAAAACATTTGAATTGAATTCCCGGCCTCATCGACCTTCCAGTCCACGTCTTCACAGCCGTTAGCGGCCTGATTTGTCTTCATGCTATTCACAATTTTACGAAGGGCTTCAAGATAGGTATTTCGGGCATCATATACTTCACGAGTTACTGCTTTTGCTTGCAGCAAATACTTTTCTGCTTTCGTGGCGTTCTGATCGCGTTCGTACAGCGTGACAAGAAAAATAAGAATGAAACAAAGCATAAGTGTCGTACTCAGGTCAGAGTAAGAGATCCAGACAAAATTCTCCTGAGGAGTATTGCGACTACGTTTTGCTTTCATCTTTATTCTTCACGATTGAAAGTTGACGGTATACTTTGTTGGCGTCAGAGATCGCGCCATTTAGCTCGCCCAGCATCTCCCCAAGATTGCTTACTCCACCACCAAGCTTTTTGACACCTGTGCCAAGATGATCTTCAAATGTCTCCAAATTGGATTTCAATGAGACGTTCAAAGATTGGTGATAGTTTGCTGCTTGCTGGGTAAATCCCTCATTTGCAGACTTAAATGAACTTACCGTCTCAGCGAGTGCTGTGACGATCGAAGTCTGCGTTTTATGAAATTCAAAGATTGATTTTTCTGCCGTCTGAATACTTTCTTTAATCGCTTGTGCCGCCGCTTTTTGACCTTCGAGTGTCTCACTTGAAGCGGAGGTAGCTTCTGATAGTTTTATAACCATAGAACGAACTTCAGTTGCGGCATCCACCAACGTAGTGCTAGCCGCACGGATTGTGGTCGCACATTCAACCGCAGATTGGTTTAGCTGAGCGAAGTTTGCCGCCACCACAGACTGTTCACTCTGAATACTGCGAATGTTCTTGGTGAATTCAGTTTGAAACGCATTGAAATCCTTCAATCCAACGGCAAGTTGTTCGAATCCAAGAGCGACTCCGGCTCGAACGGTCTCACTAATTTCAAGTGTTTCGACACCTGCTCCAGTTAAGCCTTTGACTATCTCTTTCCCGAAATTTAATGGAAGACTCTTCATAGCTGCGAGTTGTTGTGTCGACGCATAGGCCAACTCTGATAAATAATCCTGCGATGTCTTTCGACGAAAAACTGTATCGAGCCTCTCTGAAAGTAGTCGGCACTGAGAGTCCATGATGTCCATAAGATATTTTTCAATGAACGTAAAAAACAACGCCGATATCAGGCCCGCAAGTGAAGCAAGGAACGCACCCTTCATACCAACCATGAACTGAGGAATTCCCTTTGATATTGCATCAGCAGCTACACTCTCCGGAATTCCAGTAAGAATTCCAAAAAACGTACCCACAATGCCTAATCCAGTTAAAATATTTGGAATTGAACCGAAAGTACCAAGTCTAAAACCAAAAAGCCAAGCACGTGACGATGAGATAATAGCGTCAACGTTGAAAAAGTCCTGAGCCTCATGGGTGTTTCGATATTCAAAATCCCCATCCTCCTTACGTTCCTTAACGACAGCCTCTGCGAATTCATTCCATGGATGAACGAATGATTGAACAGCCTTGAAAATTGATTTTATCTCAGAAAATGCTTCCTCACGTGTCCCTGAATTTCGCTCAAACTTCTCAAGTGAATTCATTGCGCGCTTGTAGTCCGCATAAAAGTGAAGATAACCACGTATAAGAATTGTGATTAAAACACTGAAGAGAAAGGCAATCAGGCAGATGATAAAAATCGTTACTGGTTCAGCATGTTGAAAGGCAATTGAAACAATATCGAATAAACTTTGGTGTTGCATATGTAAATCCTCAATATTTTATCGGTTTTTAAATTAAATTAAATAAGGTCTTGTTTGATATCTGAAGAGTTTCGGATCTAAGAGAAGTTATTTTTTTTGCGGTGTGCTGTGCTCTGTGTTCTCAGTTTTATCTAGACGAAAGGAAAGTTCGAGTAATCACCTACTGGTCAAGTTATTGGCAAGGCAGGTTTCTTCTTATGTAGCCACCATCGCCAATGTAAACTCCCCATTTCGAAGCTAGACCAGATAACCTTGGAGGCATAAGTATGGAATTTGAACTCAATGATCTTTATGTCAAAGAAATACCAGACTGGATTTATGTCTTTTTACTATCAAATATTTCGTCCTACCAAGCTGTCCATTCGAACCGTCATTATTGGCGTAGCCTAACAAAATCCCCATTATGATAACCATAGAGCGATTATCTAAGTCGATAGCAATACCAGCCACCAATATCAAAAGCGTCGGTCTTTAACCGCAAGGTTTCAGTTCCACCTTTTGTAACTTCGACTTTTAATGCTGATGAGGCTGATCCATAAATTTCAACTAGCTCAAGAAAACAATGAACAGCTTCGATGACAGTATCACTGCGGATACCATAGAGTTTCTGTTGGTGATAGAACGTCGCCCACATTTTAGGATATGGCTTCACACTCCCCGCTTTTGTAGCTTGAATTGGGTCCAACGTTCTCCATAGATTTTTAGAATCCAAAAGCCATTGATCTAATTCAGTTTTGAGTTGCTCGACCGTGGAAAGCTTTTTGCTCATCTATATATTACGGCATTTTTCGAAGAGATCTACATGGAGTAATGGCCAGCTTGGGTCTAGCCTTTTAACTTATTCCAAAAGTTAAAAAATATCGGTCACTGCCGACATTGCTGTCACCGAGACAAGAGTGACCGCAGTGACTTTGATTTTTAAAATTCAAAATATCAAATTGAGTCTATAACCTTCGTTTTCCTTCGATCTCAAATTCTTTCCGTACAACCTATATGAAAGCAGATTCTGCAATTATGCAGCTGCCGACAAGGAGAAAATGTATGAAAGAAGATCAGTTCGATAACGATATGGCCACGGACTTGGAGTGCCATCGATTTACCCCATCTGATATGGCTGGGTCATTGCTGCAAAGCGGTTTTACCGCAACGGAAATTGAGGATCGTGTCGCCACTCAATCTGGAAACGTCCAAGAATGGTTAGGTGATACGAGCCCCATTTCAGAAAGCTCATCCCCTGAGTTAAGCCGACTTAAACATCTCTATTTAAGAGAACAAGTTAAGTCGGTATTTCGAACGAGTCCATTTATAGGAGTCCAAAAGGGGTCCGAGCGTATTGGAATTGCACGTAAGGATTTTGAATTTGTTTACAAAGCCCTTATGTCTTCAGGAGAAATCACTTTCTCAATGGAGATTCCTACTTGGCTCGATCAAGACAAGAGGACCCCTCTTCGAAAACATCACGTGAAGTAATCAGCTTTTTAACACTTGGGCCCTGCCAGAAGCAGGGCTCATTTTTCAATCAGGAGATAATTATGAATTATGATTTTAAAAGTTTTGTTATTGGTGTCCGAGGGGCCGAACCTCAATTCTATGGGTATTGTCCCTTCCATGACGATCGCAGTCCGAGTTTTAGCTTTAACAGCGAAACTGGTCTTTGGAAATGCCATGCCGGCTGTGGTGCCGGAAGCTATCAGATGTTTTTGCAAATGTTCAGGTCAGGGCTCGACTACAGTCGACATGTCATAAGCTCGAAGCAGCCCAATAGAACTCCGAGATCACTGATATTTAAACCGGTCGCAGAGTATCTCTATCAAAATGCTCAGGGACAAACCTGTTTTCGAGTTAAGAGATTTGAAGATCCGTCAGGAGCTAAGACATTTTCGCAAGAATCGCTTACCGACGATGGAGTTTGGATTCCTAGAGGTACACAGGAAATTCTGGCGCCATATCAATATGAATCATGGAAAGATTCTGACGATAGGATTTTATTTGTCGAAGGAGAAAAGTGCGCAGACATGCTCTCTAGATTGCGATTCCAAACCACGACAATCCCTGGCGGCGCGAACGCTTGGAAAGATAGTTTTCTGCCATTTTTTAAAGGGAAAACTATTCGAATTCTGCCAGATAACGATAAAGCTGGGGCCGCTTTTGGGGAACAGATTATTAAGACTTTGCGATCAGTAGCAAAAGACGTTCGTTTGGTTCAATTGCCAAATCTTCCTCACGCAGGCGATGTCTACAATTGGTTCAATGACAGAGGTGACAAGAGTGACAATGAAAAGATGGAAGAATTCTTAAGACTAATAGATTAGCCCTTCGTTTTCCTTCGAAGACCTATCTTTTCCGTACAACTCTCTGGAGGCCAACCTAAGTGCAATTCCGCGCTAGGACCGGGCCTCCAGAGGAGTATTTATGTCAGTCACCCAAAGTTCTTTTACAATCGACATCCTTGAGGATGCCGATGCCTTCGTGGATGCCTTGATGGCTCAAGTTGGCGCAAAAATTTCTGCTTCCAAAAAGATCATCTTGGATGGTCGGGAGCAGCCTATCTCAGCTCTGTTGGGTGAGCTCATGGTCGTTCATGACAAAGAGATCAAAAAGTATAATCGAGGGCTGCCAGGTAAAGATAAGATTTCAACAATTCGAAATGAAATTTTAGGTTCCGCGGTAGAAAAAAGGCTTAGAATTTCTTGGACCCAATTCCTTGAGAATAAAAATCACTTTTTGAAGCATTCCCCGGGACTTCAAAAGACTCAGCTTAAATTATTTATTGACGCCTGTGTTGAGACATCCAGCCCTGTCGAAGAATATGCTCTTGCTCACTGGATTTGGCAGGTGAAACGAAAAATGTTGGGACTCCCGGTTGAAGATCACTTAATGCTTGTCTTCACAGGTCGTCAAGGATGTGGAAAATCGTCGGCGCTCAGTAAGCTTCTTGAAACGATCAGTGAATATCGGTGTGATATGCCTATTTCCGCCCTTGCTGACGAGCGAAACTATGTAGCTCTATCAGAAAATTTTGTTATTTTAAGTGATGAAATGCAGGGCTGTCAAAAAACAGATATCGAGCATCTCAAGCAAATTGTTACTGCCACAAAACTTAGTTCACGAAAATTATATACGCAGCTAAGAGAGACATTTCCGCAAAATGTTTCTCTGTTGGGGACTTCGAATAAATCGATTGATCTTCTGGTTCGTGATGAAACCGGGATGCGGCGATTCTTTGAAATAAATTGCCGCGAGAACATGGACTGGTGGGCAATCAATTCCGTCAACTATGCGGAGCTGTGGCAATCAATCGACGAAACTGTTTCAAATGGATACCTTCATAATGTGAAAGAGGAAGTTCGCGAACGCCAGGAAAAATATCGCTTTAAAGATGCTGTTGAAACCTATATTGAAGAACTTGGAGTTGTCGCAGGCCCATTGGTAGTGAATACAACCGCTAGGGAAATTTACAATGATTACAATCGCTGGTGTTTAGACAATGGGTTTAAACCATTCGACAAAAACTATTTTGGAAAAAGAATGTCATCACTTGGAGTTAAATCAACTAGAACCAATAGAACTCGCGGATATCAAGTTGCAAAATTTAAGCGCTGGATTGACCGCGGAGAAACCTCTGATTTTAATTCTATGCTAAAAGAAATAGATGAACACGGAAATGATCTTGGTTTGAATCAAGTAAGTCCGATTCCAATTAAGTAGTTATATCCGTCCTGGGTGGAGCCTTCCACTCAGGGCTTTTTGTGCCGAAACGATACAGATGCTAGCCTTCGTTTTCCTTCGATAGTTCCACAGCTCCGTACAACCTTCAAAACCCTTCGAAGGAGGTATAGAGTTATGGAAATCAAAAACAAAGAACTGATTCGTTATTCATATAAGGGGCCGGGTTACGGTCGCAAATCATTTACAATCTATCTGGACGTCAAAGTTCGAGGCGGCAAGCGGAGTTGTAAAAAAATTGAAGACGAGCGACTCATTGCAATCAATAAGTCTTTTCAGATTGCAGCGCAGACTCATGAACAATGTGTTGTGCAAGTAAAAGAAATCATCAAAGACCTCTATAAAAAGGATCCGAGATGCCGAAAGCGGATAAATATCCATAATGAAGAAAACTGGAAAGTATTTGAAGACTATTGGGAGCAGGTCTACTCGTTTCGCTATCTGGTGAATGAGTATTGTGCAAAAAATGAACTTAAGAAAGCCATTGAAACCATCGGTCACCTTTCAACTTATTCTGCAAGTCGTGAAGAGATTCAAAGTTGTCTCGATAAAAAATATAAGGGCAATTCGCAAAGACGCATGACCGCAAGGCTGACTCAGCTTTTAAAGTTTTGTGGCCGTGACAATGTAAAATTGCGAAAGCAACCGAAGGATATTAACAAGGTCTCCTATATGAATGAAGACGAATTCAAAAAAGTTTTGAGTAATGTTCCTTCGCAAATTGAGGTAGCCCTTTTAAAGCTCTGCTATTACTCAGGTCTGCGAATAGGCGAATCTTACGCGCTAGAGGGTCATCATCTTCTTCCAAATGGTACAATTCGAGTGACTGGTCAGGTTGATAGAAAT
>JAYUEB010000561.1:0-11276 GCA_043739525.1 Bdellovibrionales bacterium | reverse complement strand
TCGAGACTGTACTCACTGGTCGATCAACCTATGAGCTTTCACAGTTTTGCGATTTTAAGCCTCAACTTAAAAAGCAAATTGATTTTTCAAAGCTCGGCTCGTCAAATCTGATTTCAATTAAGGATATTGCTCAGGCGTTTAAGAGTGATGATCATTTGCTGACTCACGAGCGCCGAGTTCTCTATATTTTGGAAGAGCTCATTCGATGAAAATTTTGGTGGTTCAACTTCTACGTCTTGGTGATGTCATTCTTTCAAGCCCTGTTATTCAAGGCTTAAGGGATCAGTATCCTAATGCGCAAATCGATATCCTCATCAATAAACAGTTTGAAGGTGTTGCGAAGTTGCTTCCTAAAATTGATCATTGCTACACCTTTGATCGACAGGAGATTCAATCATCACTCGGTGAGAAAGAAAAATTCGTATTTGAAGGTTTTAATCGTGTTGAAGCTCTGCTTCGGGAGCTTCGTGTTCATGATTACGATCAGATTATTAATCTCACACATAACAGATTGAGCGCGTATCTTGTCGGCGCTTTAGAGTGTCGTGAAAGAGTTGGCCTTTGGATTGATAATCAAAACAAGGCTCTCATTGAATCTGCCTGGTTTCATCATTTAAACAAAGATGATCTTGTCGAGGCATCGGAGCGATTCCATTTTGTTGATATTTACAAAGCCGCGGCACAGATTGATCGACCCCGTCTTGGTATTTCGATAAAAGAAAACCGCGATTCTCAAAAAAGAGCTGAAAGTTTCTTGAGATCTCTTGGTATAGGGCCGAATATCGTCGTGCAGCCACTTACCAGCGACATCAAGAAAAACTGGAGTATTCAGTCATTTCGAAACTGTATTGAGAGTATTCAGAAATCAATTCCAGATGCTCACTTTACAATTCTAGGAGCACCATCTGAAGAAAGAACACTGCTGACGGGATTTGTAGATCTCAAGCACTGCCAGGTTTTGATCTGTGATCTAGATGTTGCCTACTCGGTAATTGCACGCTCAGATTTGTTGATTACCGGCGATACCAGTATCAAACATTTGGCAGCAGGTACCAAGACTCCGATAGTTGAGTTGAGCCTGGGCAGTAGTGATTTTAGAAAGACCGGCTGTTACTCCGAAAATGCTATTATCGTTCAGTCGCAAGAGTCGTGTGCTCCGTGCTCTCATTTGACGGATTGTCATCGTACTGAACACTTCTGTTCGCAGCTTATCTCTCCAGAATTAATTAGTTTAATTGCAGCTGATCGCTTGAGGACAGCATCCTCTCAATTGAAGAAGATAGCGACTGAGTTTGCAAATGAAGCAAAAATTTATAAGGTTGATATTCAAACAACAGGTACCTGGATTGCGACAGACGTTTTGACCCCGTTTGCTTCAGAAGAGGTCGAAAGCCTATTTCAAAAATTTGTTGCTAAGCTTTATAATCAGCATCTTTCTCAAGACCAAGATATTTTCGAAATTTTTGGTTCCGAATCGGGTCGATTTACGAGTTTGTTAAAGCACATTTTTGGAAATCGATCTGGAGCTGAATGGAAAATTCTTCTTGCAGTTCTTGAGAGAAAATTTTGTTCGAAAGAAGAGCAGGTTTTCTCGCTTGAGAATCGTTTTTACGAATTTCAGCAAACGGATAAGAATCCTCTCATTGCTAATGAATTGATGAAATCCTTCTTGGCCTTCAAAGAAGGTCCTCGCGTGCGTACTCAAAAATTCCAGATGAATCATGCAATGAGCGAGCAGACTCCTATTTTTGTTCGCTTAAGAAAACTTCAATTGGTATTGCAAGAAGTGAAACTGAAATCTGATATCGAGATAAAGTTAATTCGTAGTTTACAGAATATTATGGAGGCTTAACGTGTCAGCCCAAGCTGAAATAAAAAAGTATCTTGAACCCGTGTTAGCTTGGATCAGCCGTCAATTAGCTGATTCCAAAAAAGCTGAAGTTGAAAAAAAGAAATTAATTCTATTTCGTGAATTCGTAAAGGAGCAGTTACCGAATGAAAATTCTCGTTCTACAGCTCGCTAGACTTGGCGATATTTATCAAACTTGGCCAGTCATTCGCGCGTTAAAGCGTGTTCACGCCAGTGGAGCCGAAATCGATCTTTTGACTCGAGAGCGATTTGCGGCAGCAGCAACTGGTCTAAAGGAAGTGAATCAGGTTTACCGCTTAGAATCGAGAAAGCTTTTAGCTTCGGTTTTCTGTGATCAGCCTAAGGTTCAAGAAGCGTCAGATGCTCTCGATAAATTTGTTTCGAACCTTCAAAAAAACGCTTACGACCGAATCATTAATTTGAGCTTTTCATCTTTCTCCAGCTATTTGACCGAAGCGCTTTGCTCTTCCCACACGAAAGTGACTGGATATTCTAGATTCTCTGATGGTTTTATGAATATTGCAGATGAAGTCAGCAGTTATTTCTTTGCTCAGGTCGGTATTGGACTCAGTAATCGGGTTCATGTAACTGATCTCTTCGCGCAGACCGCTGAAGTTGAGCTGATTGATCAGGATTTCTGTCATTTTGAAAAGCGCCCACCTAAGAATCAAATTGTTATTCATATTGGTGCAAGTGCCGAACATAAGCGAGTCTCTTCCGCGAAATGGAAGGACCTCATTAAGTCCTTGCAACCCAAGTATCTGGGGAAAATATTTTTGATTGGGTCGGCAGAAGAGTCTGCCATTGGTACCGAGATCAGTGCCGGCTTTGATCCAGAGAAAATTTTAAATTTAGTTGGAAAGACAAGTCTTGAGTATTCGATGAATTTGATTTCGGATAGCGAACTTCTAATTGGCGCAGATAGTGCTCCAATTCATATGGCGGCGCTAACGGGCACTCCGGTTTTGAATTTGAGTTTTGAGAGCGTCAATTTTTGGGAGACTGGTCCCAAATCAGAAAAGAGTCAAATCTTGCGGATTCATAGTGAGGCGGAATTAACGGAGAATCTCTTTTTAACATGTGTCGAATCTATTTTGTATGACGAGAAAGCGGCTCCAAATGTCGTCCATATAAAATCTCCTACGGCTCCTGTTGAACTGCAGGAAGATGATTTCGGCTGGCGACTTAATGTTGCGATTTACATGGGTGGCGATTTGCCTTATGTGAGTGATTTCGTTGTTAAGCAGGCATTTCTTAGACTTTATGAGGCCAATCAATTAGCCCTCGAGCAAGTTTCTTTTCTCATAAAAGATCCTAAAAATAAAATTGCTCTTAGCAGCTTTGAGCAATGCGATCTTATTTTCTCAACAATTGAAAAGCTATCTCCAGAAATCGGAGTTCTGGTCCGTTGGATACGCACTGAAAAATTAAGAATTCCGCCAGGAAACTATTCCGAAATCATGTTGCGTTTTGAAAATGTTCATTTGGCGCTGGATCGTTTATTGAAAACTTACCCGCTTGAAAATTGGTATCAATTAAAAAATGGAGTCTTAAATGATAAAGACATATTGGACGAAGCCTGAGATCCATGAGAAGTTTGCCGGATGTGAAACACTCGGTGAAGTTATTAAGAGTATCGAAACTGAATTCATTAGTCATGGAGAGGTAGTCTGTGAGATTCGAGTGAACGGGCTTGTCTTAAAGGAAGAGGACGAGAAAAAATTTGCCGAGTCTAAACTCGCTGACATCAATGAGTTGATGGTTCAAACAAATGCTCCGAAAAATTTGATTGCTCAGGCTCTTGATTCGGCTTTGGATTATTTACCAAAGGCTCAGGCGGCATGTCTTGAGTGTTCGGAGCTATTTCGTACAGGAAAATCCTCTGAGGCTCAGCAGTTCTTTCAAGATGTTGTAGAGGGATGCTTTTGGATTCTTGATACGGTTGTTCATATGAGGGGGGCTCACGAAAACATAAATGCACAGAGCCCGGTTTCGAAAGACTGGCTCAAGCTTGAGAAAAAGTTTGTTGCGGACCTCAAAGAGCTTCTCGTTGCTTCGGAGAAAAAGGACGCCATTTTGACAGCAGATATTCTCGAATATGAGATGAGCACTGATCTTGATGCTATGGTGCCTATTCTCAGAACTTATCAAGACCAAGGTCAGGGCGTTTAAAGGCTTGTTAATTTGCGGGCGCTTCGAGAGAATGTGAGAGTGGAAGCGTCTCATAAGCTAGATAAAAATTTAAAAGTACAAAATCGAGTTCTTTGGTTTTCAAAAACCAAAAAGAAGGCGCCATCATTTGGATCAGGTTATCACGTCGATTTGTTTTTGACTTCAGAACTGATCAACGACGCTCTTGCAAGTGACTATTACTCGATTGTTGTTGTCGAATACGGCACAAATTCAGAAGAATGCATTGAGATTTTGACAGCGGCCAAAAAGTTTTCGCCTCAGACTACTCGAATTTTAATTGGAAAAAACATTGATGATGAGTTTATGGTGAAGGCCGTCAATGTCGGAGGTGTCTTTGCGACTTTGCTTGAGCCTATAGCCGACGCCGAGCTTCATACGCTTCTAGAGTCGGCGGGAGACCAGTATCGCAATTCGCTCAATCGAAAAAAATTGCTAGAAGAAATTAGACTTCAAAACCGTAAGCTTGAGAATATGAATATCAATCTCGAAAATATGGTACTAGAGCGCACCAACCATTTAGAATCCGCCAACCAGGCTGCCGAAAAAAACTTGGCTCACATGCGTGATCTTACTCACTTGGTGCAAGAGCTTTCTCACTTGAGATCTGTTGATGAGCTTCTTCATCTTATTCATAAGGAACTTAAGCATTTTCATGAACTACGTCCGCCGATTCTAAACTACGTCAGCCTCGATTCGACGGCTAAGATGGTTTCGATTCAAGGAAAGCAGATTTTTGAAAAAACAGTGAGAAAGATTTGGCCGAGTCAAAATCAAGTGCGAGTAAATGATCGCGAAGATCAAAAATATTTGGCTAACGAGGTAGGACGACCTCTTGGCAAAATTCTTGCTTTACCTCTCAGTCAGAAGGTGAACCGAAATTTTAAAGACGATGCACTACCGCATCTTTATTTTGAACACAATTTTTCGGAATCCGAAGTCGAAGTGTTTTTAGAATCGACTAGAGACTGGCTACAACCCATTAGTATTGCTCTTGACCGCATTATTCTTGAGAAGCATCTCAAATCGACATCTCAACAATGGGAAAGCACTTTCGATGGCATTAAAGATCCGATTGCCATTATCGATTCTCAATACGATGTTGTGAGGGCGAATCGTCACTTTAATTCAAAAAGTTTCGAAAAAAAGTGTCACCAAAGTTTTCAGAAGTCAGATTATAAATGCGAGGGGTGCCCACTTGAACAGGCTCTCTTCACAAACAAATCTAAGCGCGGAATTGTCAAACGAGATGATCGTGTTTTTGAAGTCCATTCTTATCCGATACGTTTAGATGGCGAAACGACTAGCGCGGCGGTTATTAATCACTATGTCGATGTGACTCTCACCCGAGAGCTTCAGAGTCGAGTTGTTCAAACAGAGAAAATGGCTGCAATTGGATTTCTAGCTGGGAACATCGCTCATGAACTGAACAATCCTCTCACCGGAATTCGTTCGCTTTCTCAAATTTTGATAGCAGAGGTAAATGACAGTCGACCGGGCAACAAACAAGTTCGCGAAGATTTGGTTGAAGTTGAAAAAGCCTCTGAGCGCTCTCAAAAAATTATCGAAAATCTTTTGCAGTTTGCTGCTGGTGCAACTGAAAGTCGAAGAGTGACAATTTCACTCAATGAAATAATTCGTAAAACCTTACCCATGCTCAAAACCTCATTTCGAGAACATCGAACAGAAATTATATTTGAAGTAAGCGAAGCTTGTGTTTCAGTCGAACCTCAGCTCGTTCAACAAGTTGTTTTTAACTTAGTGAACAATGCATGTCAGGCAATGGTGAATCAAGGAACTTTGCGAATCGAATCTAAGATTGAAGAAGTAGATGGCAAAGCCTCTTGTGTCTTAGAAGTTGCAGATACGGGAGCGGGTATTCCTGAAAATATGAGAGAAAGTATTTTTGAAGCATTCTTTACTACTAAAAAGGAAGGGCAAGGAACTGGACTAGGCTTAAGTATGAGTCGCAATATTGTACGAAAGTTTGATGGGGATATTCAGGTGCGGAGTGAATTGGGAGTTGGCTCCATATTTCGTGTGATTTTACCAAGAGTTGAGGGCAAATGAAAATTCTCATTGTGGACGACGAAGCACTCGTGAGAAGATCATTGAGTAGAGCCTTTCAGTCTCGCGGCCATGAGATTTTTGAAGCTGAGGACGGCGAACTTGGTTTGAAAGCTTGGATCAAACACAAGCCCGAACTCGTTATGCTCGACGTACTCATGCCAAAACTAACAGGACCGCAAGTGCTGAAAGAGCTAGGAAATAGAAAAACAGGAAAGGTCATTTTGATGTCGGCCTACGGCGGAGATCACAATATTCAAACATCTCTTGAGATGGGCGCAGACCTGTTTATTTCAAAACCATTTGAAAATATTTTTGATATTGTTCAACAAGCGGAGGGAATCCTTGCCTCAAAATAAACCCATTCAAACTCGAGTCAAAAAGGTCAGTGCATTTCCGTTTGAAATTGAATTTAAAACTGCTAATGCCGCGGCAGGAGCCAAGGCCCAAGTCGTGAAAATCAGCAGCCAAGGCTTCATGATGGAGATGGAAGGAAATCAGCTTCGTCTCGGAGAACGCCTCGATTTTTCATTTACACTACCGGTGCTCGGTCATCAGATTGTAAGTTCAGGTTTGGTTATCAAAATATATTCTCAGTTTGTGGGCGCGCTCACGGCGGCTGAAAGCGGTGGGCACCTGAATCTCATTGAAATTCATTTTAAGAGTTTGACGATCGAGCAAAAAGATTTTATCTACGACTTCTTGAAAAAGCTGCAGACTTCTTCTAAAGCAAGTTAGGTTAAATGCGGGTCATATCCGGAAAATATAAAGGTCGCGAACTCGTTTCGTTTAAAGCCGATCATATTCGTCCGACCACTGATCGGGTCAAAGAAAGCATCTTTAACAAACTCCAGGCTTACCTCGAAGGTTCACGTGTTCTCGATCTTTTTTCGGGTACGGGTAGCCTTGCGATTGAGGCAATTTCTCGTGAAGCGGCCAGTGTTACGGCCGTTGAAATGAATAAAAAATCGATCGAGATCATTAAGCGCAACCTTCAGCTCCTCAAAATTAATGAAGTCGAAGTTCTTGGACAAGATGTCTTTAAATTTTTGAAAAAATATACCGGTGAACCATTTGACCTCATTTTCTGCGATCCACCTTTTACGGAAAAACTAGCGCATAGCCTGTTTACAGAGTTGGCAGCGAGCTCAGTTTATAAAGCTGAGACCATTATTGTCGCTGAATCAGGTGGTAAAGAGCAGTTACTCGATGAATATTTACCCTTAATACGCTTCGATAAGCGTGACTACGGTGACAAAATAGTGTCATACTTCAAGGCGCAGCAATAAGGTGGAGGACCCGCGTTTTGAAAAAGCTTGTTTACCCAGGCAGTTTTGATCCCATCACTAAAGGACATTGCGATATCATCAGAAGAATTCAGCCTCTTTTTGGTGAAGTGATCGTCTTAATTTCAAACTCAAATCAAAAAAATTATTTGTTTTCATCAGTCGAGAGAAAAAAGCTTGCTGAGGATGCGCTTAAGGGTATTCCAAACATCAAAGTTGAAATTCATGAAGGCTTGACTATTGACTACCTTCGCAAACATAAACTAACAGTAATCGTTCGTGGCTTAAGAGCGGTTTCGGATTTTGAAAATGAATTAGCAATGGCTAATATGAATAAAAAGCTCGCACCTGAAATCGAGACCATGATTGTTTTCTCGAGCCCCGAACATTATTATATTTCGAGCCATATGGTTAAGGAAGTTGCGCTTCACAATGGTGACGTTCGCGCTTTAGTCACTCCTAATGTTGAAAAAGCTTTAAAGAAAAAAAATTCTAAGTGAGGAATTTATGAAACTTGCAAAACGAACCGGACTTATGAAGGCTTCTCCTATCTTGGCACTCGCAGCGAAGGCCAACGAGATGAAGGCTCAAGGCAAAGACGTTGTCTCGCTCACTGTTGGTGAGCCTGATTGGGCGATTGCAGATCATATCAAGAACGCTGCGATTGCGTCGATCAACGCAAACAAAAGTAAATACACCCCATCGAACGGAATCGTCGAACTTCGAAAGGCAATTGCGCTTCAAACCTCTGAGCAAATGAGAGTGAAGTACGAAATCAGTGAAGTGACTGTAACTAGTGGTGCGAAGATGATCTTGTTCGCGGCTTTACAGGCAATTTGTGAACCTGGAGAAGAAGTCATTCTCATTGCTCCATACTGGGCAAGCTACACTACGATGATCGAGCTTGCAGAAGCGAAATTCAAAGAGGTGATCTGCGGAGCTGATTCGAACTTCAAGATTTTACCTGCACAACTCGAAAAAGCGATTAATGCGAATACCAAAGCGATTATTTTCAATTCTCCAAGTAACCCAACAGGCATGGTTTACACAGCTAAAGAACTCGAAGCTCTTGCGGCAGTGTTAAGAAAACATCCAAACGTCATTATTCTAAGTGATGACATTTACAATCGACTCATGTTTTCTGGAGAACCAGTTGCTCCTCATATTTTGCACGTAGCACCTGACCTAAAAGATCGTACGCTCATCATGAGTGGAGCTTCAAAAAGCTTTGCAATGACAGGTTGGAGAATTGGTTGGGCTTGCGGACCAAAAGCACTTATCGACGCAATGACAGCTTATCAGAGTCAGTCTGTGAGTTGTGCGAATGCGACGGCTCAGTGGGCAAGTCTTGAGGCAGTTGAAAACGGAAATTCCACCGTTCAAAAGTCCGTTCAAAACCTCAAAGAACGTTGTGATTTTTGGATGAACGAGTTGAAACAAATCCCAAATACCAAAGCACATCGTCCAGATGGCGCCTTTTATATTTGGTTTGAAGTTGAGAAATATCTCGGCAAAAAATATCACGGAAAAGAAATGAAGAGCTCTTCTGACATGTCTTTGGCCTTGCTTGAGGATTACCTTGTGGCAGTGGTGCCGGGTATTGAGTTTGGCTTGGAAGGCTACTTTAGATTTAGCTTTGCAATTGAAAACTCGAAGGCAAAAGAAGCCTGCAGCCGTCTTGCTAAGTTCTTTGCTGAGTTAAAGTAGGCGAAACCGGCTCTTAGTCCAATTGTCCTAAACCTCAGTCTATCTTACAATAAAGTCTGGGCCTTTGAGTAAGGGAGAGACATGGGATTTTGGAATGCACTTCAAATTATATTTGATGTTCTATCTGGTATGGGAATTTTTCTCCTTTTGCTTAAACTTGCAAGAGCACCCAAAGATGATCCGCGATTAAGTCGTGGCCTTCAAATTTTACAAAGTAAGATTGCGATTTTAGAAGATCTTTCAGACCGTACTGAAAATCAAGTGCGTGGCTTGATGACTCTACTTGATCAAAAAAATATCGAAGTACAAACTCGAATCGACAAAGCGAATGAGCAAGTGAGAACTGTCGATGCTTCGATTCGATCGAGTATGGATGTTGCTAAAATATTTCAGGATAAGATTCCACATCAAGAGATTATCGAGAGAAAAAATACGCTCAAATATTTGCAGGCTGCAAAACTAGCAAATCAAGGCTATTCGGCAGTCCAAATCGCTCAAATTGTTGATTTGCCAATGGGAGAAATTGAATTTATCGCAAAAGTAAATCGTGATCAGCTTACTTTTTCGGTCGACGAGTTGCCACCGTGGGCAAAAGCAGAGCTAGCAAACTTTGATCGACCTGAAGCTCCGACGCCGGAGGCGACAGAACAAAGTCAGCATCCATACAGCAGCGACCTCAATTATCTTGGTAACTCTATCGATGCCCAAAGCTACGAATTCAGTCCAGAAATTGCGCCGCTGTCAGCGCAATCGAACGAACCTCAATTTCAGGATTTTAGAAGCTTTTATTCAGAAGAGCCTCAGCGTGAATTGAGTGCCGCTGATAACAAACAGCTTTCGACGCTTAAACGAACTCAAAGTATCATTGCCAATTTGGACAAACAGTTTTCAATGAGCGGTTTGGAAGTTCAAGAAGATGAGGAGCCTCTGCCTCTAACGCCGGCGCAGGCTGCGCCCGTAGCACCTCCAACGCCGGTTGTGAGACGCGAGGTCCCCAAACCACAGAGCCTTGGCACCTACGATTCGGCATTGATTCGTAAGGTTATCTTTCCGACCATCAATGCACAAAAAGTAAATCGCACGGCAGTAAAATGAAATTTGTAGTACAGGGCTTGCAATTTGGAGACGTCATCGAGGCCCATGTTTCAGAGGTTTTGTCTGAGAATGAAGTCATCATGAGCTTTCAGGGCGATCTTTTGCGTGTTCAAAATCAAAGTCGTCAGAGACTCGAAGTTGGCCAAAAGTTGAACTGCCGAGTAAATGCAGTCAATCCGCTCAGTTTTCAAATCATGCAATCTTCGTTTAAGATTGACCGTACAATCTAATTTACATAAATTTCAGAGATCTTTAAGGAGCTGCTCATGAATGGCATCGAAGTCAATTTTGCACATCTTGTCGAAATCTTATTAAAAAAACTCACGATATGGTTAGAAGACGGCGTCGCTATGCTGCCAAACATTGTGATCGCCCTTCTTGTGACGAGTCTCTTTCTCATACTTGGGCGTATCGCTCATCGAGTAGTGAAGCATGGCTTTACACGAGTTACCGATAATCGCACGATAGCAAGTCTTGTCAGCGGAGCTGTGCAAATTATGATTGCCGGCCTTGGAATCTTTATGGCTTTAGGAGTCTTGAATCTCGATAAGGCAGTGGCGTCACTTCTTGCCGGCGTTGGAGTTTTGGGCTTAGCAATTGGTTTTGCTTTTCAAGAAATCGCCAGTAATTTTATTTCTGGAATTTTCATCGCCATCATAAAGCCATTCAATAATGGCGATGTTGTCGAGGTGAAAGGTACTGTCGGCACTGTCGACGATATTAGCCTCAGAACGACATCGCTCATGACAGACGACGGCCAACAAGTAGACATCCCCAACAAAGACATGTTCACAAGCGCACTTAAAAACTATACCTCAAATCGCAAACAGCGCCTCACCATTACGTTTAACATTAGCTACAAGAGTGATCTTGCAAAGGCGCGAGAAATATCACTGGCGTCAATTAAATCTCTTTCAGACAAATTCCCAAACCTCAAATCGGACGTTTATTTTACGGCATGCGGAGATCTAGGAGCTAAAATGTCGATCTACTATTGGATCAATATTCCGTCGCCCTATAGCTCGCTTCAGCTGACAAATGATCTCATTGTGAAAATAAAA
>JAYUEB010000560.1:0-3757 GCA_043739525.1 Bdellovibrionales bacterium | reverse complement strand
TTCTTCGTCAAATGGACTCGCTATATCCTCAAGGCTTTTCAAGTTCGATGCGGCGATACTTAACGAATCTTGTGTGCAAGATGCATCCGCCGAAAGTCGAAAAAGATTTGTTAACACTAATTTTTTAAGGTGGTAATGAGCGCTTTTCAATTCGTAACTAGCAACTGCTCTAAAGCCTCTAATTCGCTTTTCAACGATAGCTTCATTAATAATGCCTTCCTTAACTCTAAATCGATAGGAGTCGTGCACATTTTTTAAAGAAACTAAATACTCACCATTAGAGAATCGGACAATTGAGGACGGCATACGACTAGGAGCTAACGAGAAGAAATATGTAGATTTAACGCCTGCATTTGTAACAATTGCCCCAGACTTGATTGAAGCTAGTGACCAGACGTTTTCAGAAAAAATCATGCCACAGCAAACGATAACTTTCAGGACTCTTGAACAGTCGAGCCAAGTTTCTAATTTCTTTTTCCTAGCGTAGATTAATTTCATTCTGTAAATTATATCCATGAGTCGAATGCTTTTTGTAGTCCTGTTATTCCTCTTAGTCCTGACTTGCTCAATCTATTCTCAGGGGCTGTTTGCCGTTGTGCAACCCTCAGCCGATCCTACTAAAGCTTTTGAAGCTATGCCGAACGACTACGTATTAGATAAAAATATAAAAGGTATAGACACACAAAATATTCCGAAGGCGCATCCCCAAGATGGGTATCCGGTTTGCTGCTCTGAAGCTGCAAGAACTATGTATCTTCAAAAAATTTGTAGCCATTTAAAAGATCCTTCCGTTTGTTCCAAATTGACGGACAAACAAATTCCTTCTGTTTTGTCTATTTCAGCGGTCGCTGCATCAGGAGATGCTCCACACTTTGATCCGAAAAATCCTCTCCCAATTGACCTAACCATGTTTAAGCCAAAAGGATCACACCCGGAAGAACTCAGCATACAGGACCTCCCATTTGTCGTACATCAAATGGAAGATGCTGGGTCTGTTGCACCCGAGTCTTGCTATCCTGTTGATCTATTTATGGCCAAATTTCACGAAAGCACGAGTAGTAAAAATACTGATGCGTCTTTAAAAGTTATTAAAAAGGTCAAAGACGATTTTGATAAAAGCAGGCTTGAAGCACAGTGCGATAACTGCTTAAACGATATCGCATATGAGATACAAAACGATTTGTCGGTCTTGAATAAGGTATTAGATATTAAACAGATAAAAGATGCCCTCCTTGCAAAGGACCTAACTTTCGAACAATTTATTCACTCAATTTTAATTGGCAAATGCGCTGACAAGGCATTCACTTTTAAGCCGTACCCTCTGAGTCCATGGCCAGATCAGAAGTCACCGGGCAATGCGAAAACCAAAAAAGATATCCTAAAGCAAATCGGAAGCATTCTCGACAGCAAATCCCTTGTGGGAGTTGAAGTGTGCCAATCTGAACAACCAAATGGCGATGTAAAGAATTGTACATCTGGGTTTCACTGTTTGGTAATCACCCATTCAGCAAGAGCATGCAATTCAAAGGGTGATTGTGACGACTTCGTTCAGGTTCTAAATTCCTGGGGCGATGACTGGCAAGCTGAGAATCACGACGGCTGGGTAAGAGCCGAAACATTATTCAAGTTCGCTGACATTGGCAGAAGTTCCCAAATATTTAATTTTAACGATCTATAATGCCCGCAAAAGCCATCCAAACAATCGAAACATTAAAAACAAGTTTGGGTACATCTCGTATTTCTAAAGTCGATGATCATATCGAATTCTCGAACGACCAAAGCGACAAAAACACCATTTTCAAACCTGAAGCCGAAATCTATCTTCACTACTTCATGCGCGGCCACAATATTCAAGAAATCATCATCCAAGAAAATGCAATCGGCCGCAGAGTTGATTTTATACTTCTCAAAGAAATTCTTTCGAAACTCTATTGGCACCATCATTTGATCAATCATAATGAGTTTACTGAAGCGATCGAGGGCTCCGAAGGCGTCCCCGCCTTTGATAGTCTCATATCAGATCCACTGGTTGATTTGAATATCGATAAGGCAATGAATCCCATTTTATTTTTTATTCCGATTGTCTTGGCGATGCTCGCTCTCAAACTTTTATTAAAAGAGGAAGCTTCGTCTTTTTATATTTTGTTTTTTCCTCAGATTTTTCTGAGTCTTAAAGGCCTTTTATCGATCGGAGCAAGTCGTCTGATTTTTAAAAATCTTGAGCCTACCAGTCTTCATTTTTCGCTTCTTGGGATTTATTACAAATTATCTCCCGGCAAACGTACATCTATTTCTCCTGCGCAGTTCTGCGTTCATCTTTTTATTTTACTTGGACTTGGTGTCGCAGGCCTTGTTTTCTTTCATCATTCGACTGATCCAATTTTCTTTCGATTTGGGCCGATCATGTGTGCGCTTCTGCTTGTGATTAATCTTTCTCCGGTTCACAATACTGATTTATCAAACCTCAATTTTCGGATTCAGAATAATATTCGTCGCCGGGTTGGTCTTGCCATAAATGAATCCAGCGAGGACCGAAGATCTCAACGGCTTTTTCGGGCGACAACAATTATTTACAATCTGTTAGCAATTATTTTTTGTGCTTATTGTGCGGCTTCGAGCATTCAACTTGTCATGTCTAAAAATATCGTTTCTCTCATTTATCAAATTATTTTTGACATCGCAGCCGTTGGGATATTTTTTGATTTGATAGATCAATTTGAAAAAGTTTTTTCTGGAAAGCCTTGGTATCAAGCAAGACACTTTGCTTCGCGCTTCAAAGCATCTCTTAAAAATTATAAAAAGAATAAAAATATGTACGGTCTTATTCGTGCAATTCCAATCTTTGAAGGTATGCCTGAAGAAGCCTTTACCCAAATGGCTCAAACATCTCGCATGATTGAACTGTCTCCTGGCTCACGTGTTTGCCAAGACGGAGACACGACTACTTCACTCTACGTTGTAGTTGAAGGCCAAGTCGGAATTTTTAAGAGACAAGCAAACGGCAAAAAGCAAAAGATCATCGACATCAACGAAGGATCGATCTTTGGCGAAGGCGCATTTTTACTTGGACGACCGCGTATTGGGAGTGCCTACTGCCTTAAAAAAACGACTCTTTTAGAAATTAAAAGGCCAAAGGCATTCGCCGCCTCCGATCGCACTCAAGAAAAAAACCTCAGTCTCTTTCAAAAGAAAATTTGGGGATTTCAAGCTCTCACTCAATCTGAGTTTTTCAAGGAACTTCCGAGCGAAGCCGTGATGCAGCTGATTAATCACGGCGAAGTTTTGGAGATGGAGCCCCAGACTTATGTTGTTCAGCAAGGTGAACGTTCAGATTCTCTTTGGATCATCGTTCAGGGGCAATGCAAGGCCTTAGTCGATGGCAAGCCGGTACGTGATATGCTTGCAAAAGACGTGTTTGGTGAAATTGGTTTGCTTTGGAATACTTTGAGAACAAGTTCGGTACTCACGACAGTGCCAAGCATTCTTCTGCGCGTAAATGCCAACCAAGTTTGGGAGCTGATGGGCCACAACTTGAACATCGCGATTGCCCTCCAAGAACTCGGCGAAGCCCGCTTAAACACTGCAAAGCCAGCTTAAGAAAATTGACAGATCTGGACCTTTCAAATACATCTTAATCTATGAAACATTGGGTTTTTGATCTCGACGGTACACTTGTGGATTCCCACTCGGTCTACTTTCACTCTCTACGACAAGTATTAGCTGGCTACGGCGTTGAATTGAGCGAAACGGACAAGAA
>JAYUEB010000559.1:0-3759 GCA_043739525.1 Bdellovibrionales bacterium | reverse complement strand
AGATCGAGAACGCACTTAAGCGTAATGCAAAAAAAGACAGTAAAAAAATTAAAGTTTCAATTGAAGGTGGTAAGGTTTTTTTAACCGGCGAGGTCAGTTCCTTTTCTGAAGTTCAGGATGCAAGGCTTGCAGCGTGGAGCGCTCCTGGAGTCACAGAGGTTGAAAATAAATTAACTTTCCTAAGCTAAAACTAATAAACCTAGGAGTGCTGAAATGAATAATATTCTTGAAAAAACCGATCTCCAAATACAGAAAGACGTTGTGAATGAATTGAAGTGGGATCCCAGTGTCATTCCCCAAAGAATCTCTGTTACTGTTAACGATGGCATTGTAACTTTAAATGGAAGTGTCCCACATTATTTGGACAAAGTTGGGGCTGAAAAAGCAGCTCATAGAGTCGGTGGTGTTCGCGCAGTTGCAGATGAAGTTGAAGTCAAAATGAACGAATCTTACGAAAGAAGCGATGAAGATATAGCTAAGGCCGCGCTCGACGCTTTGGAATGGAACTACCAAGTTCCCGAAGGAATTAAAGTTACTGTTGACGACGGGTGGGTAACTCTCATTGGCGAAACCGAATGGGACTATCAACGAGAGGCCGCCAAAGAAACTGTTGGCCAGTTGATGGGAGTCTGCGGAGTGTATAATGAGATCGCCCTCAAATCGAAGGTTCAGCCTGGAGACATCAAGACTCGGATTGAAGATGCATTGAAGCGCACTGCCGAAAGTGAAGGCCGCAAAATTCAAGTCACTGTTAGCGGTGATCAAGTTACCTTGTCAGGAGATGTGCATTCATTTTCAGATATTGAAGATGCGAGATTTGCAGCTTGGAGTGCGCCGGGTGTAATGAAAGTTGAAAACAATCTCAGATTCGTAAATTAAATTTTCAATCTCACAAAGGACGGAGTTTTTATGTCGTTAAGTAAGGCAACTTCGAACAAAGGACCGATCGATGCTCAAAGTGTTCAAAAACAGAGTCAAATTAACAGGGTGAATAAAAAAGGAACTACATTGGGCGCGCAGCACGCTTCGCATGGCGATCGACATCAACCGGCAACCAGAAATAAGCCTTTTGAAGACAGACAAAGAAATAAATAGGAACTAGATCAATATCGCCTCGACTGGCCGCCGCATGGAGCGTGGAGCAAGGGGACCTCTGCCGAACCTGACAACGAGATCAGGCCTTTGCGTTCCGATCCCTAAATAGTTTGAGAAAACTGGTCGAATCGCCGAAACTTCCACGGGTTGATTAAGCATAGCAGTTCGAACGCCCATGACTGTTGCCTGCAAAGCAAATCGCTCAAAGCGGCGGCCAACTTCGATCCAATGTTTGATGTCGTTTTTTTCGGAAGTAAAAATAGCTATTCCGGCTGAGCTTCGCAATTGTTTCGAATATTTGTCATTTTCGCCGTTTGGCGTGAACACGGTACTAAAAATGAGTTTGCCTAACCAAGTTGGAAGACTGGGGCTTCCATTAGTGGCTGAATACAGTCCGTCACCAGACTCTTCGGCCTGGTGGGAGTTAAACCGAACCCATCCTTTTAACTCTTCGACAAATGCAGGATCAATCATTTGTGCAGTGTTGCCTTGAACAACAAATTCAAGAATTTTTTCTAAAGCGCCTTTCTCGGTTATTATGTGGCAATGCACGCCGTTTCCGCTTGCTGACCGCTCTAACAATCTCAGTTCGTCGGGAGTGAGTGATTTTCCGTCGTACTCAAGGCGAGTGCACTGTCTCGATTGAATCGCTTGAAACTGAGCACTTTGTGCGGCCTTCGTTGGCGACAAGTGAATTTCAATTCTTTTGTCCCTGTTTAATTGGATCAGAGGCTCAGCCATTTTGCCTTGAGCCAATGCAGTTTGAACCAGATTTTCAGTGGCGCAACCAAGCGACACAAATAGATGATGGTTATCTGGATCAACTATTGGGCAGCGGCGAGAAAAATCTGGAAAAATTGAAATTAAATTTTCCTCTGTATGAAACTTCCAGGGCTGTGTATTGTGGCTTGAAGGGGCAAGAGTCGCAGACTTAATGAGATCAAAATGAAAAAATTTGTTGGGGGCGAGTAAAGTTGAAGCTTGTCCCTCTGCTTCGATTGAAAAGCAATCCAAAGTTGTGATCCCTAATGCAATGCCAGAGGTTGAAAGAAGAAAGTGACGACGATCCATGGCAATATTTCTCCAAATAGAATCGGTTTATTGCAGATTTGGTTTAATTGTTTTCTTTTTTCTGCTCGGCTTTCTCTTCAGCGGCTTCTTTAGCGGCGGACTCAATAGTATTGCTTATAATTTTCCCAGTTTTTGCACTAACCAGTAATTCATGAATCCTTCCGTCGTTTGCTATGATGTCGAACGAATAAACATTTTGTTTTTTTTCGAACTCATACTCACTAGATTTAATTTTTCCGCTGACCTCTTTGGAGGCAATTTCTTGGGCTTTCTCCATCGAAATCTCGCCTTTCCTCGGCTTATTTGCAGCAAAGCTTCCTTGCGAAAATGTGAAAGCAAACAGCATGAACACAAGAGTCTTAAAAATCTTCATAAAAAAGTCCTTTTGGTTAGAGAAAATAAAACCTATCGATGCTTTGATTGCAATTTGCGGCCCAATCCGCAGACTCCTTTTGACTTGAGCCAATAGAAGAGAATTTGAAGACAGGTTCGAATTTAATCATGAGAAAAAATGCCAAATGATCTTTACGAGTTACGATTTGTCCGACAAAAAGAGCCAAATGCGCCAAGTATTGCGGCCCAACTCATACCAAGAAAGACACCGGCAACAGCGTCGCTGAGGTAATGGACCCCCAAATAAACTCGTGATAAAGCGATTAGAAAAACGAATAATATAGCGAAAACCGCGACGAGTGCGCGTTCAATTGGTTTTCGAAATTCTTGATAGAGCAAAATCGCGAAGGTAAAATAAACAGATGAGCTCGAAAGCGAATGTCCACTTGGATATGAATATCCCTGCACGTCAACCAAATGGGTCAGATTGATAGGTCGCGGCCGCTCGAAATATGATTTCATGACGGAGCTGATAGCGACAGAGCCCGCAGCGGCAAAAATAATTTGGACTAATTGTAGATATCTTTTCTTTCGAGCAAGTAAAACTGACGCGACCAAAATAAATATTGTGATGACTGTGCTTGATCCGAAGGCCGTAATATCAATGACTGGACCATTCAGTGAAGAATTTCTGATATTTCCCATAAATCTTGCTGCGAATATGTCGAGATTGGCAATTAGCTCAGTGCTGCCGGTCGAGGCTTCCTGCAATTCTGATGAAATAATTAAAAATGCACTTATAAAAAAAGTGGCAAATGTAACCCAAATCCAAAGTTGAAAGCTCTTAGTTTTCTCAATGATATTTATTTTGCGAAAAAATTGAAAATTCATGTTCCAAGCTTTCTTAGGGTGCAATCTGTTTTCACTTGCGTGTACGCACATTTCAAATTACCTGACTTTAAGATAGTTATAAGCATTTACTTTATATTCGCCAAACTGTTAGTGCCCATCAGTACGTTGTTTTGAATAATCAAGTTTACTTTATCGGGTTCTTCAAACAACGGGCTATGAGCAGAATTTTCAAAAGTATAAAATCCTTTCAAGGGCGCCCGTAGACTTTCAAAGTAAGATTTCGCTTCGGTATAGGAGACAGTGTAGTCGTATATTCCGTGAAAAAAATAGACAGGGACATCAAGCTTTGGAACCACTTTCTTCAATTCGGTACTGAGCATCTTTTTCCAAAGTGATGCAACCCCAGAG
>JAYUEB010000558.1:0-11298 GCA_043739525.1 Bdellovibrionales bacterium | reverse complement strand
AAACCGAAATGAACTTGCCACTACGGCTTGAGTCTCCGAGTTGGAATCACTTATTGGGACTCGATCAAAACGGCAGCGATATTTTGGTGCAGATCGCTAAAGGTGCTGCTACAAGCATTGAGATTTCTTTCACTGTGGTCTTGATCTCCGTACTTATTGGGGTTCTTATTGGAATGGTGAGTGGTTGGCGTGGAGGATCATTTGACCTCATCACAATGCGAGTCACTGAAATCTTCATGGCTTTTCCAGGCTTCTTACTTAATTTATTTTTAGTTAGTGTGTTGGGGCCTTCAATTCCCCACCTTATCTTTGCACTTTGCCTAACGAGCTGGACCTCCTTTGCACGACTTGTTCGTTCTGAAATTCTTTACTTGAGAACACAAGACTCAGTCGTCGCTGCTGTAGCACTTGGTGCCGGAGTCCCTCGAATTTTTGTTTATCATCTTCTGCCCAATATCATGGGCTTACTGCTCGTTCAAATGTGCCTCGCATTTTCGAGCGTTGTTCTTGCTGAATCTGCACTCAGCTACCTTGGTCTTGGAGCTCCCATTGATACTCCTTCGTGGGGGAGTTTATTGAATTCAGGAAGAAAGATAATTGATCTTGCGCCTCACGTGAGTTTGTTTCCGGCCCTTGCAATTTTTGCGCTCGTCCTGTCCCTAAATTTGTTAACACAAAATCTACAATTCAACTTCTCGAGAAGCTCGCCTAACAAATAGTGTTGGAATAGTCCGATTGATTTGCCCTTCGAGACGTGTTGTTATAAATTCAAGAAAATGAAAAATATTATCGGGCAACATTTTATTATTGGACTGCAGAGCACCACTCTTAAAAAAGAAGAGGCCGACTTTATTGTTAAAAATAATATTGGCGGGGTTTGTCTTTTTAAACGTAATATCGAGTCTCCAAAGCAACTACATGCTCTGACGACTGAGCTCAATTCACTCAGATCGAAGACCGTAGATAAAGCGCCTTTGTTTATATCTGTTGATATGGAAGGTGGTCGAGTTCACCGATTGCCACCGCCATTTACTCAGTGGCCAGCGTTAGCCCAGCTCGGCAAGATTGACTCGACGTCGGTTGCATTTAAGTTCGCCTCAGCGATGGGTGCGGAGTTAAAATCGGTTGGAATCAATTTGAATTTTGCACCATCTGTTGATGTGCTCACAAATCCGAATAATAAAGTCATTGGCGATCGTTCGATTTCAAGTCAACCAGAAGAGGTGGCTAAAATTGCGTCGGCTGTTGTTCGTGGCTACATCAAGTCTGGTATTATTCCAGTGGCAAAGCACTTTCCGGGCCACGGAAATACCTTAATCGATAGCCATGAAGAGCTTCCAGTCGAGGATAAGACTTTGGCCGAATTAGAAGTATGTGAATTAGTTCCATTTAAAAAAGTGATTCGTGCTCGCCTTGATATGGTTATGACCTCGCATATTAAATTTTCAAAAATTGATCCTGAGTGGCCAGTCACACTTTCTAAAAAATTCGTTACTGATATTTTGAGACAAAATTTGCGGTATCGGAATTTAGTTGTCACAGATGATCTTGGTATGAAAGCTTTGACGAATCACTACGATTTAAAAACGATTGTATTAGGCGCGCTCAATGCGGGTTGTAATATTTTATTGTTCTGCAACGAATTTGATTCTCCAGAAAAAGCTTTTGAAATTCTAGAAAAGGCAGCCGCAGATAAAACCATTTCGCAAGAAATACTTAGAGAAAATCATAAGATGGTCATGGATTTAAAACACGCTAGCTTAGATCCAAAAATGATGGACGCTGAAAGCATGAGTCGCACGGTGGGACATCCTGACCATATCAAGTTAGCCAAGGCCATCCTTGACGGAAACGTTCCAGAAGAACTTTTGACTTGAGTCAGTTTCGTCTTTTAAAACAAAAAAACTTTTATCCGATTTTTTGGACGCAATTTTCAGGCGCATTCAATGACAATTTCTTTAAGAATGCACTCGTCATACTTATTAATTATAAAGCGCAACAGATTATGGGGGTTGCCGCGTCTCAGATGATTGCTCTTTCAGGTGGAATCTTCATTTTGCCGTTTTTTCTGTTTTCAGCAACATCGGGACAAATAGCCGACAAATTTGAAAAGACAAAAATTATCATGATCATTAAATTTGCCGAAATTTTGATTATGGCTTTAGCGCTTTTTGGATTGGTCTATGAACACTTTGCGTTTCTTTTACTGGTGCTTTTTTTGATGGGCACACATTCGGCTTTTTTTGGACCGATCAAATACAGCATTTTACCTCAGCATTTAAAAAATGATGAGATTTTAGCCGGAAATGCATTAGTTGAGGCTGGCACATTTTTAGCTATTTTAATGGGAACTATTTGTGGCGGTGTTCTTATAAACCTCGACTCGAATGCAAATCTCATTGTCGGTGTCGGACTAGTAACTGTTGCGGTCATTGGATTTTTAATGAGTCGTAAAATCCCAAATGCTGCGGCTGTCGATCCCAAGGTTCAGATCGAATGGAATCCAGTCACTCCAACTTACCGAGTTTATAAATTGGCAAAGCAAAATGCTTCTGTACTCTTTTCAATCTATGCTATTTCTTGGTTTTGGTTTTTTGGCGCGGTCATGCTTTCGCTGTTTCCGATTTACTGCAAAGAGGTTTTAAGCGCAGGCGCTTCTGTGGTGACTTTGTTTCTCGCGATCTTTTCGATCGGAATTGCCATTGGCTCGTTATTTTGCGAGAAGCTCGCAGGCAAAAAAGTTGATTTGAGCCTTGTCGTGTCGGGCACCCTTGGCATGAGTCTTTTTACGATCGATCTTTTTTTCATTGGTAAGCCAGAGCGTGCAAATCTTGCACCTGAAAATTTTTTAAATGTACTGAGTTTTCTTTCGAGCGCTTCGTCTGTTCGAATCGTCTTTGATCTTTTTATGATGTCGATTTTTAGCGGCTTTTTTATTGTGCCGCTCTATACCTTATTGCAAGTTCGAACCGAGGCAGCTATCCGCTCCCGAATTATTGCCGCCAATAATGTCATCAATGCTCTATTCATGGTTGTTTCAGCCATATTCCTAATGCAATTGCTGAAGTACAAAATGAGTGTCCCTCAGATATTTTTAGTTTTGGCTCTTTTAAATCTTTTGTTTATGGGTTTCATTTGCATGAAGGAGCCCGAATTTCTATCTAGTTTTCGAACTCGACTTAAGGCGATGCTCTAGCCAATAGTCGTACATTTCACAAATTTTTTAATTTGCTTTCATTTCGATACGTAAAACTCCGAAAACTTAATATAAAATCCACAGTCTTTTGCGCCGGAGTCCATATGAGAATTTTATCATGGTTTAAAGGTATTAAGTTAAAGCTCACGATCATTTTATTTCTGGGATCCGTTGCTCAATTGACGACTTACTTTTTTGACTCAAATGTTTCAAACCTTCTGAAAGGAAGACTTGAAAATTTATCGTCTGAACGCCTGCCGAAGACAGCTTTGTTTGGAGAAGTGACAACCGCGACTGCAGAGTTTGGATTTGCTGCACTTGAAGCAATGATTTTCGATCTTGATCCGAAAGTGCGGGCGACTAAAATTGAGACTTCCGAAAACTCTTTTAAAGATATCAAAATTAAAGTCGAAAAAATTAAGACTTTTAAGGTCTCATCAAAATCTCAAGAGCATTTATCGGAAATTATCAAATCCCTCGATGGCGTCTCGAGTTCGGTTCACGAGTTCTTTAGCCTCTTAAAAGAAAATCGATTTGAATCTGATATCCTGGCAAGAAAATTATTCGTCGTTAAAATTATGCCTATGACGAACGAGATCAAGACCCATTTTGCAGGCCTTCAGGAAATTCAAGATAATCGTAACACATCGATTGCTCTGGAGGCGAATGAAGACCAAAAGAATGGTGACTCCATTGTTTTTTGGGTCAGTTTCTTTTCAGTCGCAATTTTTTGGATGTGCGGACAAAGTTTGGCTGTATATATTGCGAGACAGATGAGGCACGTTACTTTAGAGGTCGATATGTCTGCTCAAGATGTATCAGGGTCATCTAAGCAGCTTTCAACCAATGCGGCTCAGCTCTCATCTTCTGCGCAACAACAGGCTTCGGCACTCGAGCAGGCCTCGGCCTCTCTTGAAGAGATCGCAGGAATGGTTGAGTCAAATGTCAAAAATACCGAAGATAGTTTAGGCTTTGCCAAAAATGTGAAGCACATATCTGAAGAAACGAACGTCACGATTCTTTCTCTTTCAGAATCTATGCGAGAGATCCAGTTATCAAATGATCGTATTGAAGAATTGTCGACGCGCATCGAAGAAATCGGTGAGAAGACTGAGCTGATCGATGAGATTGTTTTTCAAACTAAGATTTTGTCTTTCAATGCATCCGTAGAGGCTGAGCGTGCGGGTGAAATGGGTCGAGGCTTTGGTGTCGTCGCTCAAGAGGTCGGAAACCTCGCTGCTATGAGTGGCAAGTCGGCGATTGAAATCGCATCTATTGTAAAGGCGGCTATGAAAGAATCTCGTGAAGTGATTGAAGAAAATAAAGCGCGAGTCAAAAAGGGAGCGGACCTATGCCAGCTTTCGGTCAATAAAATGAAATCCGTTATCGCTGCCACTGAGAAAATTTTATCGAGCTGTGAACAGGTATTAAGAGCTTCAAGAGAACAAAGTACGGGAATACGACAAGTTTCAACCTCGGTTGAATCCTTGAACAAGGCAACACAATCAAATGCCGGAAGTGCAGAGACCGTTGCGTCGGCAAGCCAACATCTCTCTCAGCTTTCTGCGAATCTGGACTCTCAAGTGACCGAGCTCTATCGTATTATTGATGGCGGAACCACTCGCGCAGTTAAAGCTGACGAGAAACATTTCAATGTTGAACCTATTCATACTTTGGCTGCCAAAAAGAAATTTGCAGTTGAGCCCAAGCTCACCAAAAAAGCCGCAGGCGATAGCTTTGCGGCTGATGAGACAACAGGTTGGGAAGAAATTTAGTGCTGAGCGACCGCGGCATCACTAAAGCTTTTCACATAGCCGATATAGCCAATGCGATAGTCGTCTACCTTGTGAGTATAAGGAATGTCGGGAGTCACTCCTGAATTTTCAATGAACTCTGTATCCAGTGGTCCACGCGTTGCATTGTATGGAAAAAACATTCCGCGCGTCAGTTTCACGTGAATTCGCGAGTTATCAAGAGTACCAACTTCTTCGACGTTCCCACCGAGTCCCATTGTTCGTTGACCAAAAAGCTGAGCGCGTTTATTTGCTTTTACGATCATTGGGAACATATCGCCGCAGCTTCCAGCAAGTTCATCAATCAAAACTAACATGGGTTTGCTCCAGCGATAAGGAAGCTTCTGCGCAAAAAAGCTCCCAGTGAACAAGGGAATTGGCGCCGAAAGACTTTGGCCGGCATCATAAGCCTGCTCAACCATGAGCCCCCATGACTCAAGAGAGAGGGCGTCCCAAATTGGAGGATGTGGATTCTCTAAAACATAATTGACCTTAAGATCATTAATCCATTTTCGATCGGCGTGTAAGAGTTCCGCTGATTGAACGTCTTGATCGCGCGCAAACAAATTGTAGAAGTCAGCACAGTAACTTCCGCCAGGGTTGTGAGTTTGATCAAGCACCAACACATCTGCCAGGCCCTCGTATTCGCTTAAGAGAGCCGTATAGGCTTTCATATAAATTTCAGGTTTGAAATCGTCTGGGCTGTAAGTCGCCTGTCGCACAAGTAAAATACTTTTGCCTTGATAACGGTAAAGAGCCGCATAAATCGGTGGAATTTCTTTATCTGCAAGACCCGCTTTTTTGCGAGCGGTATCGCTCGGATAAACTTTTACAAAATTAAAAAGTGTCTGAACATTTGGAGTTAAGAAAAATGGGTTAACGTTGCCCATTTGTTTGATGGTGTTATGAACGATATCATTCATATCGCCTGCAAAAGGAACTCGCATGTCGAACTCACCCTTCAAAGGCAAAAGCGTATCGAGATCCTTATTGTATTTTGTTTCCAGCCAAGGAATATCAACCGTGTTGAGAGTTCCATCCGCTTTTTTCAATTGTATGCGAACAAAATTTTGAGTTGGTTTGAGCTCAGTCATATAGGATGGGCGATACAAAGAGTAGATAATATAATGTTGTTCACTTTCAGGGCGAGCAAGCGAACGATACTTGAGTGCGATTGGAAGATAGTAGTCGAATGGACTTTTTTCATCGACTGTTAAGACTTCGTCTCCGTTGCTGATTTGAAAAGACTTTGCAAGTTCAGCGTCGACATCACCCACAATGGCTTTGCCCTCAATTGGAGTCAAAACAATTGGGACTGAATATTTTGAAACGCCGGTTGCAGTATTCTCGACTGAAATTTGAACGTGACCATCTTTAAGGGCGGCTCCAAATTGCATGACGTATCCAGCAAATTCTTCATCGGTTTGAGCTGAGCCTGCCTTTGCCTTTAAACCAGCAGCGAGGTCTTCAATTTTAATTCCCAAAGTCTTTTCTTTAAAGTTGTAAGGGCCATAATAATTTTTAAAGAGTGCAAGCATCTGATCGAAATCGGCGGCTCGCTCATCTGTTGTCAGAGGTCGAAGTGCGCCGATGAGTCCCTGAGTATTTGTTGAACTGGTTTGAATAGAACACGCGGCCAAACCTAAAGTACCTGCGATTAAAACCAAAAACTTTTTCATTAAGTGCCCCCACCTTTTTGATAACCCCGGTTATGCAGGTAGCATTCTAAAAATTGACTATCAAGATGATTACTCAATTATTGGTTTTTAAAGCGAAAAAGTGATCCAAACAAAGTTTGGTTTTTGTGAGGCATTAGTTAAAGTCTTAGCAAATGTGTTCCAAATGTGAAATTCAGCGCTCAGAAAAGTTGGTCACATCTTGACGAAAAGAGACGGGGCGAGCTTCGCTGGTAGCGGAGTGCATTCGAACTCTATCAAAGTTGACGATATTCGCGTGACGTAAATAAAATCCAAATGCCGGTAAATTTCCCCATAAATTCGGATCAGGATATTGACCAACATACTCCGCTGGATCTGCCGGAATAGTCGAGAGAGGATTAAGACTTTTGATATTTACATTTGTGAAACTCACGTTTTTAAGTTCGTAAGTTTTGCCTTTAACAATTGATCCCGAAACCGCTGAGCCCCAAGTGTGTTTGGTCGTGCCAACGATATCACTAAATGAAACATTTTGAATGGATCCCATTTTTGCAACTTCGCCTCGAGCTCCGAGTAAAACAAAAAAAGCAGAACCGACATTCCGAAAGCCAATATTGTGAAATTGAACGTCATTGATATCGGCGCCATCAACTGATTCAACAGCCATTGCTGCCTTGTCGGCTCCTCGGATATCAATGTTTTCGAAAAGAATTTTTCTAAAATAGCCTGTGCTCGCGGTTCCAAGTTTCAAGGCGTTAGCGACACTCGATTGTAGAATTTGGCAATTGCGAACAATCACATCGTAAACGCCTTTAGGGCTTCCGCTTTTGAGGCAAATCGCATCGTCCTCTGAAAAAATGGTACTGTCTTCAATCAACACATGATGACCATCGACGATATCAATTCCATCGCGAGTGGGCCCATTCGGTGAATGCACAGTGACACTTCTCATCACGACGTGATCCGTTTCAAAGCTGACAACACTCCACATCCCAGCGTTTATAACTTTTAAATTTTCGATAGTGAGGTTTTGAGATAATGCGATAAAGATGGCCATCGGACGAGTAAATTCTTTTCCGATCCATTTTGGATTTGTACCGCTTCCGTCAATAGTTCCGCCACCGTCGATTTTAATATCGTGAGCCGACTCGACATAGACCAGAGCTTTTCGGCAGTTGCTGAGTTGGCTATTAATTGTTGGAGGTAGGAGATCCGGATAAGCCGAATCATCCTGACTGCCTTTGAGTGTTGCAGAGGGCAGCACTCTTAATTCAATATTGCTTTTAAGATAAATTGTTCCTGACAAAAACACGCCGTCTTTTAATTCGACGACTCCGCCCGTTTTCGCGCATTTATTAATCGCATTCTGGATCGAAGAGGTATCGAGAGCGGAGCCATCTCCTTTGGCGCCGAAGCTTCGCGGATTGCAAACAACTTCAGCTGGAGCCGCCATCACGATGACTCCGAGAAAGAATACGATTACAAATATCCAGACGGACTTTGTCACTTCAGGACTCCCTTAGTTTCTGTCTTTTAGTTGAACTTGCCGCAAACGATGTCATCAGTTTTATAGACGACAGCAGATGGAAACTGAACCAACAAAGAAGTATGGCGAAAATTTGTTGAAGGAAATGCAAGGCTAAATTTGTGGCCTTGAGTCAGTGTGTCTGTATAAGGGCTACGACCAAAGCTAGTAGATTGGATTGCTGGTGGCGGAGAAACTTGGTAGCTCGCGATCACATTGCCACTTTTGTCAGTCACTTGAGCTGTGAGGCTTGGGTTGCTGCGATCAAAGCCGATACCTTGATTGCTCAAGATTGAAACTTTGAATTCGCCATTTTGAGTTTGGCAACTTTCAATGACACTCACAAGAGCCGAAGCTGAATTTGTGTACAAAAGAGCTGCGATTGCGAGAACTGCTAAATTTTTCATAATAATTTCCTTTTTCTCTATTGAGAGAAGTTTGTTTGATTGTTAGCTGCGTCACTTTGCCAGGATTGTGCCAGCGAATTTCGTTTTTGAAGTGAGCTTGGAGAAGATTTGGACTTGGTTTTTAAATAATCTGAATCCGAAGTGGAACTACAAATGAGGAAAATTCTTCAAATAGTTTCAAAACAGAACCAAGGCTCAAAGCAGTCGGCAGTTCTCAGGTAGCCGCTGAAAGCCTGCTGTCCGCAGTTTCGGTTTCAGGCAGTAGACTGCAGACCGAAACCGAAACTGCGGACTCTTGGCTGCTAACCACTGCCCGAAAACTGACTGCTGCTAAGTTTTCTTGCACATCGCGTCTTATCTGGAGGAAGTGGGTCCATTATTTTTTGGATTTGCTTAAAAAAATAGCTACAAAGAAGAGCTGATAAATATGAGATTTTCTTGATTTAATTTCATCAAGATGAGATTTATTGGAGGAATAATTTTTTTTTATCTCATAGGGCTTGGTGACTAAGTTTGCGTGAGCAGATCGGTTTTAAGTCACGAGTTTTAAGTTAAGACAAGTTAAGACAAGTTGAGACAAGTTAAGACAAGCTAAGACAATGCGCTTTGAATGAGAATGAGCTGAATTTACAGGAGTTGCGAATGGCTGATAATAATCCAAATAATCCAAACGAATTCGGACAAAATGATGCTGATCCAGCGGGAATGAAAGTTTTCATTTTCACGATGGTATTTACGATCGGATTTTTTATCGCCTTAGTTTTTCTATCTAAGGGAATTGATCTCAAAGAAATCAATGATTCCGCTCAAGCACCCGCGGGTGGAGCAGCGCCAGTTCAAAAAGTTGCCGAGCTTGATATGTCGACAATTAAAGAACCTTGGGTTGCGACTCCTGAAATCGTTGCGCATGGTAAACAAGTATTTCAACAGACCTGTGCTATGTGCCACGGAGCTGAAGGAAAAGGCGATGGCGCTGCTGGTGCTAGCCTTAATCCAAAGCCACGAAATTTAGTCGAAGGAAAATGGAAAAAGGGCGGAACTTCACTCGGACTTTACGATGTTGTTTCGAACGGCATACCAGGTGGGTCAATGGCTTCCTGGAAAGCGACCATCAAAAAGGGTGATCGCTGGGCGCTTGTTGCCTTCATTCGCTCGATTACTCAAAATAAAGTGGCTGATGATGAGGCAAAATTAAAAAAAGTTGCTCCCACTTTAGAATAGAAGCTGGACCAAGAGATGAACAGATACTCGCTTAAAATTTTAATTATCTTGTTGCTCGCGTGCGTGTTTCAGCTCGCCTTTGCACGTGAAGCTAAGATGGAGCCCGGCGCAGAGAATGCGACTCCAAAAGAATTAGACGGAGTGGGAATCACAGAACATTTAGGTCAAAAGATTGATCTTGGCTTAAAGTTCAATGACGAAGCCGGCAAACAAGTGGCGCTTGGTGAGTTCTTTCACTCTGGTAAACCAGTCGTTTTAGATTTGGCATATTACGCATGTCCTGGCCTTTGTAATTTTCATCTCAATGGATTTAGCGATGGTCTTAAAGCTTCAGGTTTAGTTGCAGGTAAAGACTACGAGTGGGTGGTGGTTAGTTTTGATACCAATGAAAAGCCAGAACTTGCTCAAACCAAAAAGAAGAATATGGTCGCAGCTTTCGGACAAGTCGAAGCAGCAAATGGCTGGCATTTCTTGACAGGTGAAAAGCAAAATATAGATGCGCTTGCGAAGCAGGTTGGATTTTCTTATCATTGGGTTCCGGAAGAGAAACAGTATGCTCATGCTTCTGCCGCGTATATCGTCACTCCTGATGCCGTCATTTCACGTTATCTCAAGGGGGTCGTTTTTGATCCTCAAACTGTGAAGCTTTCGTTGATGGATGCTCGTAGCGGCGGAGTCAGCAGCGTGGTCGATTCTTTGATCCTCTATTGTTTTCATTACGATGCCAAAGCGAGTAAATATAGTCTTGCGATCATGAACATTGCTCGAATCGCAGGAGCTTTAATGGTCTTGATATTGATGATTGTGATAATTCCAAATATTTTGAAAAAGCGAAAAGTCTGATGAGTAGGAATGAAGGAGCGCACGTGAAGGAGTGGATTGTGAAAAGCTTGCCTCGATTGGGTTTAACAGCCTTGTTTTTCAGTAGCTTATTTTTAGGGTCTTCAGTTTACTCTGCTGGCGATGTTTTCATGCCACCACAAGCGACTCAAGTTGCAGTTCAAGTTGATAGCATTTACAGCTTCTTACTTTGGGCAAGTTTGATTTCGTTTGTCATTGTCGTTGGCGGTATGATTTATTTCGTAATTAAGTATCAACGTTCAAGCACAAATCAAAAATCGGCTTACATCACTCACAATCATACTCTTGAATTTTTATGGAGCTTTATTCCATTTGTGATTTTCATGTTTGTATTTGCTTGGGGTTGGTACGTTTACGATCAAATGCGAACTTTCCCAACAGACGCCTTAGAAGTTCATGTTTTTGCAAAAAAATGGGATTGGAAATTCGTTTATAAAAACGGCAAAGAGTCGATGACGTCGATGGATGCGAGCAACAACAAAATTCCTGCCACTTTAGTTGTTCCATTGAATCGCGATGTGAAATTGATCATGTCCTCTACTAAAGTGATGCCAGATGGAAATGATCCTGGTGATCGTGCCGTTATTCACAGCTTTTTCGTTCCTGCATTTCGCGTGAAGCAAGACGTGGTACCAGG